>NZ_JAUBOZ010000105.1:0-27141 GCF_036700475.1 Microcoleus sp. T2B6
GTAACAGCGACTTGGAGCAAGTTTGGATGTTGGCTGAGTGCTGCTTCGATTTCTCCGAGTTCGATACGAAAACCGCGCACCTTTACTTGGTCATCTATCCGACCTAGGTATTCGATATTGCCATCGGGCAGATAGCGAGCCAAATCTCCAGTTTTGTACAGGCGAGAAGTGGGCAAATCAGTAAAGGGATTGGGAATGAACCGCTCATCGGTCAAATCGGGACGGTTGAGGTATCCCCGTGCTAAACCAGCGCCACCGATGTGCAACTCGCCAGGAATACCAATGGGTACAGGCTGTCTGTTCCCATCTAAGATGTAGGTCTGGACATTACCAAGGGGACGACCGATCGGCAACTCCTTCAATTTGGTGTCCGCTACCGATAAGTCGCATATCGTGGCTCCCACAGTAGCTTCTGTAGGGCCGTAATTATTCACCAGACGAACTCGCTCTCCCACACATTCAAGCCAAGTTTTCAGTCGATCGGGCAGTGCTTTTTCTCCGCCAATGATTACCAAGCGTAATGATGGGGGTAATGCTAGCGTTTCTTGACTCAAGAAAGCGGTCAGTTCGTACCAGTAGGCTGTCGGCAAAGCCATTACAGTGATTTCCCAATTCTTGCACTTTTGCAAAAATCCCTCAATGGAGTCCAGCATGGAATCAGTACGCAAGACAAGCGTGGCACCAGAAGTCAGGCTGGTATAGATTTCTTCGGCACTAACATCAAAACTAATTGAGGAGAATTGTAAAATGCGATCGCACTTCTGTATTCTATATTCAGCACTCGCAACCGTTGTGTAATTGACTAGCGATTCATGGTGGATTAAAACCCCTTTGGGTTTTCCTGTAGACCCTGATGTGTAGATAACATAAGCCAAGTTTTTGGGCTTCAGTGGGATGGAAGGGTTTTCTTTGCTGTTCACAGCAATTTTTTCCCACTCAGAGTCCAAGCAGATAACACACGCAGAGTGTTGGGGAAGTTTTTCGACTAGCCTCTCTTGAGTGAGCAGCACTGGAACCGACGAATCTTCTAGCATGAAAGCCAAGCGCTCAGACGGATAGTTCGGGTCTAGCGGAACGTAAGCACCGCCAGCTTTGAGGATGCCCAACAAACCGATTATCATTTCCAGAGAACGCTCTACACAAATCCCTACCAGCACTTCTGGCCCCACGCCCAGCGAGCGCAGATAATTTGCCAGTTGATTGGCTTTGGCATTCAACTCTCGATAGGTGAGTTGTTTTTCTTCAAACACCACTGCTACGGCATCGGGTGTCCGTTCCACCTGTTCTTCAAACAACTGATGGATGCACTTCTCTTGGGGATAGTCTTTAGCGGTGTTGTTCCACTCTACTAATAGCTGCTGTCGCTCTCCTGGTGTCAGTAGAGGCAATTCTGAAATCGCCTGTTTGGAATTGGCGACGATTCCTTCCAACAAGGTCTGGAAATGTGCCGCCATCCGAACGATGGTAGTCTCATCAAACAGATCCGAGTTGTATTCCCATTCTGCTACTAATCCATCAGCCGTATTCTCCATTGATAGGCTCAAATCAAACTTGGCTGTGACGATTTCCACGGAATACGAGCTTACCGCTAAATCAAGCAGTTCCATAGAAGGTACTCCTGCGTCATCAAGAGCAAACATCACCTGGAATAGAGGCGTGTAGCTTAAATTGCGTGTTGGTTGCAATGCTTCTACCAACTGCTCGAATGGCAGGTCTTGATGCGTGTAACCTTGCAGTGCCACTTCCCGAACTCGATCGAGTAACTGCTCAAAACTGGGATTGCCGCCGAGGTCGGTACGCAGCACTAAAGTATTGACAAAAAAGCCGATTAGCCCTTCAAGTTCCCGTCGGTTGCGACCAGCTACAGGTGTCCCTACTACGATGTCATCTTGCCCTGAGTATCGGTAGAGAAATGTCTGAAACGCTGCAAAAAGCGTCATAAACAGAGTGACTCCCGCTCGCTTACCCAGAATGGCAAGTTCCGCGCTCAATTCTTTGGAAAAGGCTGCATAGTAATATCCTCCCCGGAAGGTTTGAACAGCAGGTCGTGCTCGGTCTGTGGGCAATTCTAATAAATTTGGAGCGTTCTTGAGTTGTTCCTTCCAGTAGTGAATTTGGGTTTCTAGTATTTCTCCAGTTAGCCACTGTCGTTGCCAAACCGCAAAGTCGGCATATTGTACTGGTAACTCTGGTAAAACTGGAGGCTTTCCTGTACAGAAAGCTTGGTAAAGTTTTGTTAGTTCTTTTACGAATACGCCCAGCGACCAACCATCAGAAATAATGTGGTGCATGGTAAGCAGTAAGAGGTACTCTTTTTCACCTAGCTGTAGCACCTCCCCTCGGAGTAAAGGCTCTTGCTCCAGGTTAAAAGGTCGATTCGCTTCAACCGTAGCTAATCGTTTCGCTTCAATTTCTCGTTGGCTCTCAGACAGGTGCAACAAGTTTACAACTTCTAGTTGAAAACTAAGAGTTGAGGCAATAACTTGAACGGGTTGATCTCCTACTATTGCAAAGTTGGTGCGTAACGCTTCATGCCGCTGGATAATTTCATTGATGCTACTCTGTAGCGCCGCTATATTGAGCTGACCGAAAAGACGTAACGCAAGCGGGATGTTGTAGAATGCACTGTCTGGCTGTAATCGATCGAGGAACCACAACCTCGTTTGAGCGAAAGATAATGGGATGGACTCTGACCTTGGAATTGGTAGAAGAGGCAGAGCTTCTACAGATTTTCCGTTTTTGAGCGCTATCTCAACCCGCGAAGCGAATTCGGCAATCGTGGGAGCTTCAAACAAACTGCGTAATGGTAATTCGATCGATATCGTGTCGCGCACTCTCGATATAACTTGGGTTGCTAATAAGGAATGTCCGCCCAAGGTAAAGAAATTGTCATGAACGCCTACAGAGTCAATTAAGAGGATGTTACTCCAAATGCTGGCTAACATTTCCTCAATTGGAGTTCGAGGAGCGACAAAAGACTCTTCCAGTTCGGGACGCAAGTCTGGTGCGGGTAGGGCCCGACGGTCTACTTTTCCATTGGGTGTTAGTGGTAGTACGTCCAGCACAACAAAAGCACTTGGCACCATGTAATCGGGCAGTTGTTGTTTGAGGAAGTGGCGCAGGTCAGTAATTGTGGGTGTTCCTTCCTGTTGTGGAACAACATAAGCCACTAATTGCTTATCACCTGCAACGAAATCTTTGGCGATAACCGCAGTTTCTCTTACACAGGGATGCTGGGTGAGTACCGCTTCAATTTCTCCTAATTCGATGCGGAAGCCACGTATTTTTACTTGGTTGTCGATACGACCGAGGTATTCGATGTTGCCATCGCTCAGATAGCGAGCCAAATCCCCTGTTTTGTAAAGGCGCGAACCCAGTTCATTGCTGAAAGGGTTGGGAATAAATTTCTCTTGGGTCAACTCAGGACGGTTGAGATAGCCTCGTGCTAACCCGACGCTGGCAATATAGAGTTCCCCAGGAACACCGATGGGAACGGGTTGGAGATAGCGATCTAGAATATAGATTTTGGTGTTGGCGATCGGACGACCAATGTGAGGTGACGTATTATCTGTGCCATCGCAGACAACCAACCCAGAAGTCGTGACCACCGTGTTCTCTGTCGGTCCGTAGTTATTGACCAACTTGAAAGGAATTGAAGTTGATGGATACTGATGAAGCTTATCTCCACCCGTCAGCATAATTCTCAAAGCACCGTCAGATGACCATTGCAGAGACAATAGTTGTTCTGCTATGGGGGTAGGAACAAAAGTAACTGTTATTTCTTTTTCTATTACCCAATCACGCAGTTTTTCTGGAGAGAGAAGAATCTCTGGCTTTATTAAATAAATACTTGCTCCCGATGCTAAATAAGGCCATACTTCCCACACGGAAGCATCAAATGCAGTTCCAGCTAGCTGAGTAGCACGGTCTGATGATGTTACCTCAAAGGCGCGTTGGTGCCAGAAAACTAGATTTAGCAAACCAGAGTGGGGAATCAAAACCCCTTTGGGCTTTCCGGTTGAACCGGAGGTGTAAATCACATAAGCCAAGTTTTCCGGTGTCACGCCAGTTATGGGAGACAGTTCGGGCATCACAGAGATTTCTTCCCAATCAGAATCTAAGCAAACTACCCGTGCTTGATGTTCTGGTAAAGAGGCGACCAGTTTTTTCTGAGTCAATAAAACTGATAGTTGCGAATCATCGAGCATATAGGCGATGCGCTCAGACGGGTAAGCAGGATCTATGGGGACGTAAGCACCACCCGCTTTGAGAATTCCTAAGATTCCTACGATTGTCTCAAAGGAACGCTCGATACATATCCCCACCAAAACTCCTGGCCCCACTCCCAGCGATCGCAGGTAGAGTGCCAACTGATTCGCTTTTGCATTCAACTCTAGATAAGTAAGTTGTTCCTCTTCAAAAACTACTGCCACCGCATCCGGTGTCCGTTCAACTTGCTCTTCAAATAACTGATGGATGCACTTATCCTGCGGATACTCAGCCGATGTATTGTTCCATTTAACTAATAGCTGATGTCTTTCCAACTCGGTAAGCAAAGGTAATTCAGAAATCGGCTGTTGTGGATTAGCTATAACTCCTGATAATAATGATTGAAAATGCTCCGCCATTCTCTCAATGGTTGCTGCATCAAACAAATCTGTATTGTAAACCCAATTAAAAACTAACGAACCAGCTTGATTCAATACCATTAAATCTAAATCAAAACCCGCTCCCCTCTGACCCATTGTCAATGTTTCAATTTCTAATTCAGAAACTCCAGATGACTGAGCTAAAGTATTCAGCCTTAATTCATTAAAAGTAAAAGATACTTGAAAAATAGGGGATCTGCTCGGGTCTCTTTCTACATTTAATTTTTCTACTAATAAAGGGAACGGATAGGTAGAATTTGACAATGCCTCCAATACTGTTTGACGGATTCTCGCTAAAAACTCTTTAAACGTCGGATTACCAGAAACATCCCCACGCACAACAACTGGATTGGTAAAATAGCCAATTATTCTTTCAAACTCAGCGCGATCGCGTCCTAATGTAGGAGTTCCCACCAAGATATCTTCTTGACCTGTATAGCGGTAAAGCAACACCTGAAATACTGCGATTAAGGTCGTGTAAAGCGTTGTTCCTTCTGTTTTCGCTAGTGCCTTTAATTGCTGAACCAGTTTTTCATCTAAGTTAACAGTATAGTTAGCACCTGCATAAGTCTGTACTGGTGGTCTTGTCTTATCTGTAGGCAGATGTAAGATTGGTAACTCTCCAGCTAATTTTTCCTGCCAATAGTCCCATAAACGTTCTCCTTCTATACTCTCTAGATTTCGTTGCAGCCAGTTGCTGTAATCAGTATATGAAAGACAAGGAGGTAGGCAGTGAGGAGAGAAGTTCTGACCTTTTTGAACTATTTCTTGATATAAAATCCGAAATTCATGGATTAGTAAATCGAAAGACCCAAAATCAAAAGCAATGTGATGAACAACCAGTAACAAGATGTATTCTTGAGGCGATCGCGCATACAGGCGAAGACGCAATATCGGCCCATCTTCCAAGTTAAAAGGTCGATCGGCTTCTGCTAGTATCTCCCTATTAAGATTATCCTCAATCCAAGTAACCGTATCTATTAGGAAAATATCAATCTTTGTGTTTTTTAAAACTTGCTTGGGTTGACCATTGTGAGTGTTATAAACCGTCTGCAAAATTGGGTGACGTTCTAATAAAATTTGCCAAGTAAAATTTAATTTATGAATGTCAACAACCGAACTTATTCGCACAGTAGCGAACAGATTATAAGCAACACTATCAGGCGCAAGTTCATAAAGGAACCATAGTGCTTTTTGACCGTGAGACAAAGGCTGAAATGATATTTCTTTTTGTGTTGCTATCAAATGCAGTTGCTCTATAACTTCTGCTTTATAGTGGCGTAAAATGTCTAAGATTGCAGGCGTTAAAACGCCTTGAGGAGCGCGATAGCGTAGATTGTTATCTTCAGCCCAAAGTTGGATGCCCTTTTCAGATAAATCTTTTAATAATTCAGTGATAATCATAGCGTTCCTTCTTCCCAGTTTTCAATAACTACTCGATCACCAATCTCTAGATTGGAAACCGGCACAGAAACTACATCAGTATTTCTTTCATGGTTATAAATCGTTGATACTAAAGGTTCGGCTGTGAGTTCTTCTATTACATAAAAGACTAAATTATCTATAGTAATATCTTTCAAAAAAGTAACCAGTGGAATTGCTACCTTTAGGTTCATTTCGAGCTTACCTTTTAAATCCACTGCCATTAAAGATTCCAGTCCTAATTGATTCAGTTTTTGTTCTGCTGTCAATTCAGACACCGAAATTTTCAAAATTTGCGCCAATTCTTTTTGCAGATAATAACGCAAAGCAATGTGTCGTTCTTCTGGAGAGATTGTGAGGAGAAATTCGCGATTAATTCCTTCCTGATAGAGCTTTGCTTGTGCTAGGTTTTCTACTTTTTGTGAAGGCCGTAATTCAGTTCGCAGAATTCTTTTAAGAACTTTGCCTGTAGGATTTTTGGGAATTGAGTCTACAAATTTAACTGTACGGGGGACTTTATAAGCAGCCATTCTTTGAGAACAAAATTCAATAATCTGTTCTTCTGTAATTTGATACCCCTCTTTCACAACAACGTTAGCTGTAACAATCTCAAATCCAGAATCTAAAACTCCGTAAATAGCTACTTCAGCAATGGCTGGATGTTGATAAATGACATTTTCCACTTCAGTCGGATAAACTTTGAATCCGAAAACGTTAATCATGTCTTTAACACGATCCACAATGTAGAAAAATCCCTCTTCATCCATCTGTCCAATATCGCCTGTATGAAACCAACCGTTTTTGATCGCTTCTTGGGTTTCAAAAGGGCGATTCCAATAGCCAAGCATGACATTTGGCCCTTTAATAACAATTTCTCCCAACTCGCCTGGAGGAACTTGATGACCTTTAGCATCAACAATTTTCATTTCTACATTTTCAATTGGAGTACCAATTGAACCGACTTTATATTTCAAGTCATGATTGTAACTAGCAAAAGGTGATGTTTCAGTTAAACCGTAGCCTTCATAAATGACAAAGCCGTATTTATCTTGCCAACTTTGTGCAACTTCAATTGGCATAGGTGCTGCTGCTGAAAAGTAATAACGCACGCTTGTTATGTCATAGCTAGAGGTATCCGCATTCAGCATTTTTATAAATACTGTTGGGACACCAAAAAACATGGTGACTTTATGAGTAACAATAATTTGCAAAATTTCTTCGAGGTCAAAGCGACGGTGCAAGATAATAGTTGCACAGGCATTCAATCCACTATTGAGAATGGCGTTTTGCCCAAAGCAGTGAAACAGAGGTAAGAAAAGTAGTAACCGATCATTTTGAGAAATCTGGTAACAGCGATTAGCTGAGTAAATATTAGAAACTATATTTCCGTGAGAAAGAGTTGCTCCTTTGGGAAAGCCAGTTGTTCCTGATGTGTAAAGGATACAAGCTGGAGCGTGGTTATCCATTTCCACAGCCCGCGCTTCTTCTGAAGCATTTTCCATTAGTTCTGATAAACTAATCCCTTTATTATCTTGACCTTCCGCAATCAAAATGTGTTGCAGTTCGGGTAAGTCGGCTTTTTGTATTTCCTTGCTTTGTAACTCGGTTGTAACGATCGCTTTGGCTGCACAGTCGTTGAGAATATAGCTGACTTCAGCACTTTTGAGCATCACATTGACGGAAACAGCAATCGCACCGATTTTAAGAATGGCTAGATAGGAAATAACGAATTCGGGAATATTTGGCAAAAATAAAGCGACGCGATCACCTCTATGAATTCCCAAGTCACGCAAGCCATTAGCGACTCGATTGGCGAGTTGGTCGAGTTCTTTGTAAGTATAAAATTTATCTTCAAAAATCAGAGAAACTTTCTCAGGAAATAAGGAGCGACCCCGTTCTACATGATGAGCAATATTCATGTTAATTTCATCCTTACTTTAAGCTAGACAAAACTTGGTTGACTGCTGCCACAATCTGACCGCCAGAGGCGATATCAGCCGCAATTTGGGCTATGTGCAAGTCTAGGAATTGTTCGTGGTCATTCCAGATATAAGGACGATCCACTGAAGGAGGATGTCCTACTACGTTCCGCACTGCCATATATAACTCTCTGGTTGCGGGTGACAGGGTATCGCGGGCATCATAATGCTCTGCAATTGCATAAGTGCGTAAATCAACAGCTTGCACCCCAAACATCAGAGCGATCGCCATATACTGTTGGAAAATTTCCACACTCGTCCGGGCTAAATTAGCAGAAGCAAAGCCTTGGCTGTTGATATTTTGGTTATATTGTTCTGCGTGGGTAGGAAATCTGTCTGCTATAGAATTTCCATAAAAGGTTAGCAGTGGCATGATTGAGTTGGCAGCTATTTGCAGACCCTTTAGCCCCATGTTGACAATCCTCTGTGGGTTCCCAACTAACGACGCTGGAAGTCCATTGTTAAATTCTGGGGCGACAAGGGAGGCAATTTGTACGTCCAAATGCTTGGCTAATAAACCGATGTAGTAGCGCAGCCGATCCATCCCTACACCAACGTATTGACCCAGAAAATTACCGCCGTGATAGCTAGCTTGGTTTTCCACATCAATCAGTGGGTTATCGGTAGCCGAGTTAATTTCTACTTCAATTTGTTTTTGAATTTCTGCAATGCCATCTACAATCGGCCCCATGTACTGTGGTAAGCAGCGCAGTGAATAGCGGTCTTGGATAGGATGAGAGCCGCGATCGTGATGAGAACCATCTAATTCTTCCCTAATCAGGCGCGAACCTAAGAGCAAGTCGAGTATTTGGTTGGCAGCCCAGAGTTGGCCCGGATGGGGTTTTAGTTTATGGATAAACGGGTGAAATGATTGATTAGTCCCATTTAAACCTTGGATAGCTAGGGCATGGACACCCATTGATAGCGCTAATAAAACTTTAGTATCGTATACACAATTAGCGGCAATAGCTGTCATCACTGATGTGCCATTTACCATTGCCAACCCTTCTTTAGGAAGTAAATGCAATCGCTCTAAACCGAGAAGTTCGAGGGCTGTAAGCGCATCCAATTCTTTACCATTAAAGTCTACGGTATAGCTTCTATCTAAACCAATCAACGCTCCTGTAATGTAGGACAATGGCACTAAATCTCCACTCGCACCAATTGAGCCGAATTCATACACATGAGGTGTGACACCAGCGTTGAGGAACTTTACCATGCGTTCGAGAAGTTCGAGGCGAATTCCTGATGCCCCATACAAGTGAGAATTGAGTCGCAAAAGCATAGCTGCGCGGATATCAGCTAGAGGCAACCTTTTTCCTACCCCTGACTTGAGGAACCATATTAGGTTGTTTTGCAGCAGAGCAGCACATTCGGGAGAAATGACAACATTTGCCATGCCGCCAAAACCACTGGTTACGCCATAAATGGGCTGACCCGATTCCACAGCATTCTGAATGTAGTCACAGGATGCTTGCACGCAGTCCAGAATATTAGGCGCGTCAGTGATGCGTACCTGGACGCTGTGACGCGCTACACTAACTACTTCGTTTATAGTCAGAGGGCGATCGCCCACTACTAGGGTTATATCTGGATTTTTAAGATAGATTGTTTCTAGAGGCATTGTCATATCAACCATAGCTTTAAACCCTTTCTTAGTGAAGGAGCGAATTAGGTTTTAACCTGAGAAATGGATTCTTATGGTGATCGTGAATGTCAAGATCACTCAAGAGATTTTGGGATAGGTGGAGGGCGATCGCTCTCTTTACTTATTCAAAGTTGTGTCAATGCCCCCTGCTTTTTGATAGGTAACTAGGGGGTGATCGCTCTACTTAATTTTTGCTAACACCTCACAAAGTTCATTCAACTCATTTTTCTTTTCGTTTACCAGAGCTACTCCAAGGTTTACCAACTTGGTTAGGGTTTTGGGCTTAATATCATCCATTGCAATATTTTCTTGCATCTCTTGCTGGTATCGCTCGTACCGATTTAAGCTTGGTATCTTAAGCCCCGAATTTAAATTACCTGATACCAGTTCTTGCAATTGGTGATGGGTAGCTTCAGAAACACCATTCATCATAACCTCTAATAGCGCTCCCGGATGCGTTATGTTTAACAGCCATCCATAAGCTCCTGCGTTTTCTAATTGGGGACGTGATACTTTCAAATTTCCAGTACCCAGAGAAACCAGGAGAAAGTTTTGCTCATCGGGATACAAATCTTTAGCTTGAATCAAAAGTGCAAGCGCCGGATTATTAATGTAAACTCCACCATCTACGAACAGAGATAGGTTTGGCTCAGAAGAAAATTTAGCGGCTGGAAAAAAAGTCGGAGCTGCTGAGGTTGCGCGAGCAGCCTGCCAGACGTAATAATCATCTTGGGGATTTTTACTAGCTTTTTTACTATTGAAATAGTAGGGGCCGTCATTCTGAATGTCGTAGCTAAACACTGACACGTCTGGCTTTGGTTGTAATTCCGACATTTTCGTGTCTGAACCAAATTTCTCCTGTAAAAACTTTTCAATACTATGAGATTCATAAAACGGTTCTATACGTCCTGGACGACCTAGTAGCTCATCAGCTTTTCTTGTTTCTTCTGTAGTGCTATCTTTATCAATGTCTTCTTCATTTCCTGGTTGCCAAATTCCTTTGTGTTTAAAAATGCGTTTAACATCTTCCTGAGTAGTGTAGAACTTTAATAACTCCTGTGCCTTATAAATCGTCTCGTTTCCTGGGATTTTAGAGTTCAACCCCAAAGCAATAATTCCTCCGGTTGAAGTTCCGCCGATGACATGGAATAGCTCGTGAATTTGCTTGCCTGTGTGCTCTTCGATATATTCAAGCACTTTTAAAGGAAGAATTCCGCGAATGCCACCACCATCAATAGATAAAATACTCTTCATTGCATTTCCTCCAATAAGTGAATCATTAGAATCTGTTATTGCCTGTTTGAGCTAGGAAATGTTGGGTTTTGCCGTACCGCAACCCAACCTACGAGCGATCGTAGCAAGGGGCGATCGCGCTCTCTACTTCTTCGTTGTGTCAATTTAAAGAAGGATAGAGGAGCGATCGCTTCCTAGCTACCGGGATTTTGATATGTAACTAGGGGGCGATCGCGCTACTTTTTCAAAGTTGTGTCAATTTCAAGAAAGATCGAGGGGCGAGCGCACCCTAGCTGCCCAGACTTTAACACCAGTACCCGATATCACGGCAAAGTTGGGGAAGTTTTTGGTTTAAGAAATAAGCGGAACGTTCACTGGTAAGCCAAGAACACTCGTCTGCAAAGATTTTTCATTCTGGCGGTGAAAAAAGTTAAGTGGCGGTTGAGCGACATAGCGGGCGAGCATCTGCTGAATTTTCGCCTCGGTGGATGGGAGTGGAGGCGTGTCTTTCGCCGTCCGCATATCGAGAATGTACGACTTCTTGGTTGTTAATACATACTCGATGCCGCGCTGCACGGCAGTTCTAACATCCAGGGGACTCTCCACAATCTCGCCATCTTGACCACCGAATGCTTTCGCAAGAGCCACGAAGTCAACATTTGGCTTCTCAAGTCGGAGATACTCGGGGTCTTGAGTCTTCGGCTTCCAACCATAGCCCTGTTCCAAGCTATATGCAGCAACAACCTGCTGTAGTCCGAGTTGCAGTGTGTGGTATTCGTGATTGTTTGTAATGATATAAAGTATGCCGAGTTGGCGGTGTGCCGCAGTCCACCAAGTCTGGGGGTAAAACAGCGATGAGCCGTCGCCGACAGCGTTAACGACTAGGCGCGTTTCAATGCCCTGCCAGCCAGAACTTTCGAGTTTAATGCCGAGTGACGCAGGCATTGACCACCCGAGTGAGCCGCCAGCTACGCAGTAGTAGCTAATTGGTGCAGCCCCATCGGTGCCGAGCGGCAGAAAATACTGAAATGGTGCCGGATCGGAGACGGCTTCATGCACATAGACGAACTGCTTCTCTAAGCCGCGCTCCTGAATTGCCTCTCGGAGAGCTTCGGCAATGACGACAGCCCATATCTCATCTTGTTTCAGCGCGTCTTCCAGGTAGTCATGCCAATTTTTGCGTCGCTCGGCGTCGAGCCGCCGCAGGTGTTCATTGCGCTCTGCTGCTTCGGCGGGTGGATTTTGGCGAACAAGCTTGTTGATGAACGGGAGTGTCGCCTTTATATCGCCAAAAATCGCCAATTCGCCATAATAGTTCTTGCCGATATCCCAGGTGTTGTTCGTCAGGTAAACCTGCCGGACGGTGGGAGGAATTAAAGACCCATCAGAATACTTGAAGACTGTGACTTGAGCTTGGACTCCAAAGCCACAGAGAAACGCGACATCGTGATTCTCAAATACTTTCTGAATCTTTTTTTGGTCGCCGGGGAGTTCTCCCTGCCAGTGGAAGTCATTGTTCGGGAAATTTGCTAGGCTGCTGAAAGTTTGGAGTAGCACTGGCGCACCAAGAAATTCGGCAAGCTCCTGCAACTCCAACCACGCATCAGCGTAACCAACTGCGTCGCCCGCGATGATAATCGGGTTTTTCGCTTGTGCGAGTAGGGATGCCGCTTGCTCGATCGCACGGGTATCGCCAGTGAAATGAGGCGATATCTGCGTGATCCCTTGGATGCGATCGTTTGCTCCGATGCTACGCATGGTGAATTCCCAAGGGATGGAGACAAACACCGGGCCATTTGGCGGTGCTATTGCCTCTTTGAAGGCACGCTGTAGAACGAGGGGAATCTCTTTTGGCGTCCGTACCTCGTGCGCCCATTTGGTGTACTGCCGCGCCAGATCGACTAAGTTGGAAGCGAGTAGTGGCTCCTGCGTCACTAACTCATTTTGCTGCTGGCAACAGAGGATTACCAGAGGTATATGCGATCGCCATGCGTTGAAAAGATTGCCAATGCTATGAGCGATACCGGGTGTGACATGAACAACCAGTACCCCTGGTTTGCCGCTCATGCGTGCGGAACCCATCGCTGCACCGATAGCAATATTCTCGTGCAGACATTCGATGTATTGGACTTCGTTCTCTGGATATGAAGTGCCATCAATGATGGGAATTTCGTTCGTACCGGGAACCCCAAAGATATAGTGAATCCCAAGTTCTTTCAGAACGTCGAAAACGTAGTCGCGAGTCCAACGCTGTTGCTCTTGCATCATCTTATTTCTCGTTTTATTGATTCAAGTGTTAGGAATTAGTGAAATGGTTTCACAGAGGCTTAATATTGAACTTATTTAACACCATATTAGCGGTTTCTAAAGCACCTTCCACCCATCCTTGCCAGTTAGAATAAGCATCTCCGCAAATATAGAGTGGTAATTCCGAATTGGAATGGGGCTGAATGATATCTTGCATGACTTTTGGACTTTCAACTCCTATGTTCCAGAAGTTCCACCCCCCACCAAACGGATCTTCAGCCCAGTTTTTATAGCAAATACTGGTTGGCTGAATATCGCCTTCAGGAACTCCGTGTAGCTCTGAGAGTTGCCGTGTCATTTCAGCTTTCATTTGTTCTTGCTTAGGTTCGTAATTTTCCCATTTGGGCGCATTATCTGTCCCTTTTATGGAATTGTTTTGACCCCCCATTAATTTAAATTTTGCGCCTTCCCAGTCGCGGTAGCCACTCCAAAAATCAGGGTTGTTACCATCGTCATAACTAGCCATGAGCATGGCCGAGCCCTCTTCTATTGGTTTTCCCTGATTGTCAGCCCAATAATAAGTTTGACGAATGGGCAGATCGGTGACACTGCGACCTGAAGTTAATTTTAAATCTTTCCACCAAGGTTGTGGATAAGTAGAAAATATCTTAAACGCAGGCTGCGGTGTCACACTTTTAATCAGCTTGCTAGTGGACTCATCGCTTAAATATTTATTGCCACACGAGATGAGTTCTAACGAGCGTCGAGGCATGGCCAGGATAATTGCTTTAGCCGTGACGGTATTGCCGTTAGCAAATTTGAGCGTAAAAATCTTCCCGTCCCAGTCGAAACTAGCTAATTTTTGACCGCAGACAACATTACCACCAGCGTTGGTCAATAACTGAGCCATATTCACTACTACTTGTCGATAGCCTTGGGCAAAGCCACGGTAAGTTGCGCTAGGACTGAAATCTGCTAAAAACCACGGAATAGCGTCTGCAGCATTCCAGTTGCTCAGAGTTGTAGAATACCCACCAGCGTCCATCTCAAATTTATAAGCTTCATAACTTATTACTTGCGTCAATATATCCCAAAATCCTTGTTGATAGAGAGGTAGACCTTTATAAGTTGCTTGCTGAGCTTTTTGACGATTTACTTCTGGAGAGTCTTGTTCGCTAATACCTGGGAGAATTTGCTTGATAGCATTGAGGATGATGTCGCCTAGACCTTCCCCCCGTTCTGCCTTATCTAGTTTGTAAGGAACTCGATCGGGATCCTGAGTAATATCTAACCAACGAAATGATGTTCCTCGTGTGAAGACAATATTGTCAGAAGTTGATTTATCAGGAGTGTATTTGCCGTTCACAGGAAAATTGTATAAATCAAGAGGAGGAATGCCAGAATGGGGATCTTCAGCAATTTTATTTAACTTACAAATGAGCGTGTTAACTAAGGGTTGAATCTCTTCAGGTAAAATACGCATTCCCCCTAATTCAGCGACCATATTATCGATATTTGGTGGCTTGACGGAGAGAAGACGACCCCCAATATGGTTGTCAGCTTCATAAACCGTAACTGACTTTTTGCCTCCGTCGGTTAACAATCTCCAGGCAGAATATACTCCGGATATTCCGCCTCCTACAACTGCCACATCTAAAATATTGTTGTCTTTCATCTTTATACTCCTTAGTTTTTCAGTTGACGAAAGTAATTTTTTGACAGGTGGAGTGCGAGCGCTTGCACTAATACTTGAGAAGGTACGTTACGCTAAAATTATTCACTATCTTCTGAAGACTACAATTCTTTGATATTCGATTCAGGCACATCTACTGATAAATCATTTTCCTGATTGTTAATTCCTCTTTCAGCTTGTACTCTGTCTCTATTTAGAAGACGCTTTTAGGAAGCACTTGCTGAATTTTTTGAAATCCTTGAGATCCAAATGGGCGATTAGCTTGTTATTATCGGCATCGCCGGTTGCTCCTGATATCGTGGTATTCCTAAACGATTCAAACGGTAAATATAGTTTTGGCGATATTTTCGATACTATCTCTAGCACTAGCGACTCACACCAAAATATTAAACAAAGGAAGAGAGGGGGATGATCGCAACGATCGCACAAATTCTCCCGCAACTTTCCCCAATACCAATTTTCCCAGACGATGAAACAGTTGTGAACCTCCGAAACAGTGCAGCCACCGGGGGACTGCCCCTACTATCGGCTTCCCGATCGCCTGAAATTCCTCCAACCTCCCACCAGAAGTCGCCTCAACAGAATCCGACTCAGAATGCTGCACAAATACCGCAACCACCGACAATTCCTCACCCCCAACACTCTCCACTTGCGCGATCGCAACAGATAATGTCATCGGCACCCCCAAAATCGGTTCAACGAGGGCATCTCGGTTGAGCAGCTTCCAGTGTGAGGGCGAAGCATTCGGATTGTAAATCTCTGCTTTTGAGTCATAGATTCTTCGCCCGAATGCTTCGCCCCTACATCCCGGTTCAACTCCCCCATTCCCCTCAGACATTTCCTCAATTGCTGGCTCCGTTACCGGAGGTGTCGCAGCCAATTCCGTTTGGGTTTTTTCCTCTTTCTCTAACTGTTCCGATAAAGTCACAGTCTCAGACAGAATCGGTTCAACTTGAGCAGCCTTCTGAGCAGCCTTCTTAGACTTGGCTGGTGTGGCTGCAACCTTGGCTATATCCGGTTCAGTCACATCCTCCCCGATAAAATATCCCCGCAATTCCTTTACGAGAATTTCCCGCGCCTGGGAGATGCGCTTGCAGACATTCTGGTAGGTAATATTTTGCCGATCGCCTATCTCTTGATAAGACAGTTCTTCATAAAAATGCAGGATAAAAGTCTCGCGCATCCTGGCTGGTAACTCATCAATAGCGGCCCGAACGATCCGGTTTTTATCGTCACGCTCCAAGGCGCTTCCTGGCGTATCGTCAACCGCAACCAGTCCTATATCTTGTCGCTCCGCATAAACTTCTATATCCTCAACTTGGTTCCCACAAGGACGACGTTTTAGATCGATCCAGAAATTCCGAGTCAGCGCCGTCAGCCAAGATTTGAAGTTTTCGATTTTTTCCGCGTACTTTTGTGCTTTTTTCAACGCTTTGAGCATCGCCTGACTCAGCAAATCTTCCGCTTCCATTGAGTTGCCGTTCGTCCACTTGAGGCAGCACCGAAATAGGTAGTCTCGGTACTGTTGGAAGAGTTGCCAGAAGGCACCGATTTCACCGGCGGCAAGGCGTTGTAAAAGTTGCTGTTCTTCTGCTTGGTTTGCTATGGGGTTAGTAGTGGCTTGCACCATGATTCCACCTAGTCAATGTATTGAAAGCTAATATGCACTGTTTTGTGTTAACCGATCGATCCCTTTGACTTGGAAGACAGCTAACTGCACCCACTGTTCTCCCATATCTTTCAGCACCTTTGAAAAAGTTGGCTCAGTACGAAATTTGTTGCCGGACGCGGCTATTGCACGCATGCGTCCGCTGTTGAATGCCTTGGCAGCAGTAATATTCTGATTTATCGAGCCATTACCCCCTGTAGATTCAATTTAATCTTTTTGCTAGCCTTAATTATCAGCTTGTTTTATTTGTCATCTATCTCTAGACATATTTAATATAAGTCTTTGGATAGATGCTTGTCAAGGGAAATCAATAAAATTTGTGTAAAGAAAACGTCATAGAAGGTAAAAATTCAACATTTCCTGGTTTGGGCCTGAGTAACGTAGAAAAAGGTTGAGAAGAAATGCCCCAATTTACATTCACCTCTAGAGCAAATAGTTCTTGAGATAATTGGTACATCCTTATATCCCTCCGTCCATAGGGGATTTACTGATATAAAAATGATGGACGCACTATTCTGTAAATTACGAGCTAAACAATAGCCGTAATTTCACGCTCGACGTGCGATCGCACACACCCTGAACAATATGGTAGTAATTAAGTAGAAGTCCCTTTTGTAGGGTTAAACCCTGATTATAACTTTATCGTTCAAAAGCTATGAAAGTCTATTAATTGCTTCCACAGGTTGTGAAACGGCATCTGATCTCTATAATACTTCCTCTCCCCCGCCTTTGTAAGTCGGAAAAGTCGGATCGTAAAGTCGGAAAAGTCGGATCTTGCATAATCTATCGAGCTCAGGTTCCTACAACTTCAGGGAACTGTGTAGAACTGGTGCAGGACAGCTATCAAAACCAGACAATGCTATGGCTGCGGTGGTGGGACACCGAGGGCAATTTGCTGCTGACAGGTGCAGAACGAGCCTCTAGAACCCAACAAGCACTTTTTGATAATTCCTCGGCTGTTGGGAATGGGATTGAATGCAGAGCAAGTGGGATAAGCCCTGGGTTTATCAGTAGAGTTCGTCAGGCAGCATTCCCAATCTTGATGCAGCTAAATTTGGCTTTCCCGCACAAGAATTGTGGATTCTCAATCTAGCAAACCTTGCAGTGCATCCGGCTATCGCCATTACTCCCTAAAAAACCAAGGGTTCTCGTGGCCAGGGGGTAAATTTTTACCCGACTGTCAAGCTCTGCGAGACAACAACATTTTAGTCGATTGATTGTCAGGTTAGCCAGACCACAATATTTTGCCTTATTATCGAGGTCAGCCTTACACTCGTTTTCAGCCTCAACGGAGCGCAAAAACCAGACAGGCCGGCCTCAACTTTATTGCTTGCATAACGGCTGCTATGCTACAAAATCGCTTCATAAATTTTAGCTACCTGCCAATTTTCTCAGACTTCGTAAACTTGATTTTTTATTCAATTTAGATACTGTAACTTGACTATTTAATCAATTCACTTGTTGTTAAAAAGGCTAAAAAATAGCTAATTGTTGTGGAGCGTTAAAATCAGGGATTTGCAGTATAAAGTCAGGCGTTTGCAGTATAAAGTCAGGCGGAAAGCAGGTATTTGCAGGGGGTGCACTTTACCTGCAAATGCCTCTGTAAATATCCTGCAAATGCCTGCAATTTTATGCCAAATTACTGCTTTTTTGTGTCGAGCGTACATTTGCCTGTTGGGACTGGTTATGGCTGTTCTCAATCGGTAGCAAGCAATGGTTTTGTGATCGCAAACTCTGACTTTTACGTGCAAACAAAAAATAATGCACCTTTATGAATGGGACATCCTAGGTGTCAAGGCGCTTGATTTTTATCCGATATTCGACTGTGCCGGCTGTTCACATTGCTCCTGCTGTTGTGACAACTTCGTACCAGCACTGGCATCAATTCCTGCCGTCACACCTGGGTAGCGAGCGATCGGCTTGAGCGACAGCTCGATCGCCCATGACGGAGCTCATAGAATCAAACAGGCGATCGGCTACTCATCTCGCGCCGTAGCTTCAGCTATTAAGAAGATTTTGCGATGGCAACCGACGTGGGTCTTTCTTGCATCCACCGATGTTTTGGCGATCGTCGGCAAGACGCAATTTGAAGAGTTTAAGCAGCTAAAAGGTGATGGGCGATCTCATAAAAACGCATAAAAACGCATAAAAACGCATATTGCCGAAAGTTTTCCTAGGTCTGCCACTCTTTGATTTTTCCGTGCTGACCACGGAGAAACCAGGAGCGATCGGCTTCTTCGGCAGCCCGATCGTTTCTGATTGATTCCCCGGTAAATCGATAGGGAATAAGAAATTACTATTTCTATAAATGGATAGGCGGGGAAACAACACTTTCCCCCTTTAAAGCTGGAGACTGTTACAGCTCCCTCAGCCTATTCATATACAGCAAATTCCATGTAAATGTGGTACACTACATTCAGTACATCAGCAGAAAAAATGAAAGCTTATTCGCTCGAGTTTCGTAAAAAAATAATTAAAGCCTATGAACAAGGTGATACATCAGTCAGGAAAGTAGCCCAACGTTTTGATGTGAGTAAAGCCTTTGTTCAAAAAATCTTAAAACAAAAACAAACGACTGGTCACATTCAACCAAAAAAACAGGGTGGAAGCCTTAAAAGTGTGTTGCACTCGTCCCCAGATAAATTGGTCTAAATGGTAGAAAAATATCCTGATAGTACCTTATTAGAATATTGTGAATATTGGCTAGATAGCTACCAACAATCTGTCCGTCCTAGTATGATGTGTCGCGAATTAATCAAACAAAATCTGACGCGAAAAAAAAGACAATACGGAGTAGTCAATCTGCCACCGACCGAGTGCAACTTTGGAGGTGTGAATATTGGGACAAAGTGAAAAATATCGACCCTGACAACCTCGTTTTTTTGGATGAAATGGGTGTTCTATTGGGGTTAACACGAACCCATGCACGTTCAAGATGTGGTAGTAGAGTCTATGATTTAAAACCATTTTATCGGGGTGCTCTCATTCACAGTTATTGGAGCAATCAGCTTAAAAAAAGTAGTAGGATTAATGACGCTCAACGGGGCGATGGATAGTCAGGCATTTGCAGTTTTTGTTGAACAGTGCTTAGTGCCAAACTTATGGGAGGGTGCAGTCGTTGTTATGGATAATCTACCAGCCCATAAATTGGCGGTGATTGAACCACTGATTCAAGCCGCTGGTGCAAGTGTTCTGAATTTATCACCCTATTCTCCTGACTTTAATCCAATCGAATTATGGTGGTCACAACTCAAAGCTTTTTTACGTAAGTTTAAGTTTTCGCCCACTACTACCAAGATGGTTGATGTTTTACTAGCTACGGCGCTTGACGCGGGTTAATCCACAGCACTTTAAAAACTGGTTTACAAGCTGCTGCTACTGTACTTCATAAACCTGGAATCCGCTGTATGTGCCTTTCGGTTAGCTGCATTCAGTGCCTCCATCTCTCAATTCAGCAATTATTTTTTCCGTCTTTCTGCTAGCACGGCGCTGTCCATAAAGTCGTGCAGCAAAGCTTGTAATTATCGCTACCAAGTCTTGCATTAACTCATCTTTTCCGTTCTCTGCAAGATTAACTATTTCTAGTTTAACTCCTGACCGAAGAAGCAATACGCCTAAATAATTCGTACCAAATCGAGCCAATCGGTCTTTATGTTCCACTAGCAGAATGTCGTAACCATCTTGTTGTAGTAGTGTTTCCAACTGCTTTCTGTGGTCATTCAATCCGCTGCCTATTTCTTTTACGTTTCTAACGATTTGATAGCCATTAGCAATGGCGTATTTAGCCAACCGCTCCGATTGGCGGTTAAGGTTTTCTTTGTTTTCGGAGGAAGAGACTCTACTGTACAGGGCGACTCGATTCTTCTTGACTTCGGTGGATGACGCTTGTGGCACGTAGTCAACGATGATTAGACCGCTTTCTGTTTGTCGTGCCGGATGTGGTAGTTTATTCGCTTTCCACCACCGCCACGCAGTTGTGTAACTTATGCCTATTGCTTTGGCGTAGTCAGGTAGTTTCATTTTGACCTCCTGACTACATCTTACCATCATTGCTTACTAATGCTTATAAGCTTAATGAAGTTTTACAATACTTTGCCATAAAAAAGAGCGGATTTTTTAGGCTGACTGATGAAGAGTTTGAGAAGCTAGAATCTTACTGCGAATCACCAGGGATATCGAAATCAGATGCTCTAAGGGAGCTCATTAGAAGCCTTAATATCAAGAAAAAGCCCTCAAGCGAAGGACGAGGCTTTAGACCCAAATTTTCGGCAAAAATAATGGAATCCTTATAAAATAAGGATTCCATCTATCGGAGCGGCGGGATTTGAACCCACGACCCCTACTACCCCAAAGTAGTGCGCTACCAAGCTGCGCTACGCCCCGACAGCTTTAACAGCTTAGCATAGAATTCCCAAAAAAGTCAAAAAACTTTTAAAACTTTTGCGGCCTGCACCAAACTCGGAACCGCAGCCTCCGGCCAAAAACCCTCGCACCTCCTGCCAGCATTCAGGATCAACTGCACGCTGTAAGCTTCGGGATAGCCTTCCACCTGCACCCACAGCAAGTCGCTTTCGGCTTCAATGGCTATTTTTTCCTCGTCCATTAACTCAGAGGCCATTTGACTCATGGTGTCGGCCAATTGCCCCAACAATAGGCAAAAATCGTTTAACTCAGCCTCCGTGAGTTCGATCGCCCAACCGTCGCCAGCCACCAAACCCTTAAACTCCTCCGCCTCCGGGTTCCATCCCAAACGCCACCCAACACCCGTTTTAATTACACGTTCCACCATTGAGGGATTTTAGATTTTAGATTTTGGATTTTAGATTAGGAATGAGAATTAAATAACTTCCACTCTTGAAAGTGGGATGGGCGTCTCGCCCGTCCAAAAAGGACGGGCGGGACGCCCATCCCACAATAACAATTAAAATTGTAAGTTATTTAATTCGCGATCCTTAGTAGAACTTACCCATAAATACGAAACGGAAGAAACCGGGTTTTTTAGCTGTGTTAAAGGGTCAACAGCAATATTTCCGTAAAAAACCCGGTTTCTGTATCCATGAGTATTAAGGTGCCAGCAACTTCGCATCTCCCGGCTGCGGCTGCGGTATCTCCGGCGAATTCGATCGCCCTTGTGGTTTTTCCCCCGCCGTCGGTGTGCGCCCACCCCCGGCAGTCTCCGTAAAAACATCAACCAAAGCTTGAACCAAAGCATCCCGCTGTGCTCTATTTAACCTTTGAATAGCAGCGCGATCCTGTTCCATTGGATTCGATCGCAAAACGTCCTTTCCCGGATAAACGCTTTCCACCAAATAATCGGGACTCGCCCCCAAATAGTCAGCTAAACTCAACTTCCAATCAAAGCGGTAATTGGGCGGCCGTCCTTTGACAAATACGTGATATCGAATCAACCGCCCGACTAAAGTATTAGTAGGATCGACTTTTCCAGTTTCCTTAGAAATGTAGTTATTTTCGATCGGCAAATCCGGCAATTTTTCGTACACCAATTTCCACGCATCTTGCACCCTCACTTGTGGCGGCGCAGATTGTTGAGCCACCCGCTGCACTGAGGCCGACTCAGAACTCCGCAGCAGCGAAGGTTTCAAAGCCGACATACTCAGTTCCCCGGATTCCAATACCCAACTCAAAAGCGTGAAAATCGCTACACTCAAAGTAACCAACAGAAAACTTAAGCCCTGCTTTAATCTATTCACGGTTTTGACAAGAATTTCAAAAATAGAATAATTTCATAAACTTACCCCAAGCAGATGTCCTAGTTTCTAATTTTAGGACTTAGGAAAAGAAACCCGGTTTAGGAAAATCAGAAGTTTGTCAACGAGACAGCTAAGAAGAAACCGGGTTTCTCGCCCAGGCCCGCCAGTCTAGTTTGAGAAAGTTTTGAGTGTGGAGTGTGAAAAAATTGCTCGCAATTCACCACTCAAAACCCAAAACTCCCAAAGTCTAGATGTCTCCGATAATTTCCGGCTGAGTCAGTTCGTCCGACATCTCAAATATCGCCCGCATTACAGGTTTCATTTGATGGTCATCCATATTGTCAAAATCTTCATAGCGACGGCGTTTTGCGCGGTTCGCCACCTGCACCGTAATCCGATAGCGGTTGGATGCACCGTTAATCAACTCTTCTGCCCGACGAGTTAGCTGAGTTGAATCGAAGGTTGGACGCTTAACCATGAGACTCCCTACTTTATGTAATGTTACATTCTAGTCTAGTATGTCAAGATTCATAATTTATTAACTGAGTATCATTGCTTATGCAGGTAGCAACAGCCTATTCCTTTGGTCACTTGCATCGGGGAAATTCTCATCCCCTCAAATTGGTTGCTTTCGGTGACAGCTTAATCTACGGTTTCGGCGACGGTGTAGGCGGTGGCTGGGTAGAAAGATTGCGGCGCCAGTGGATGTTACCGGAGAGTGCAGGACACGTTTTATACAATTTGGGCGTTCGGGGCGATCGGGCTTATCAAGTCTCCCAGCGGCTCGAAAACGAGTTTCGCCACCGGGGCGAACTCAGAAACCGCGTCCCGGATGCGATTATTCTTTCCGTAGGCCTCAACGATTCGGCGAGAGTGCAGTCGCCTACCGGGCGCAGCTACACTGATTTTGAACATTTTAAAACTGTTTTGGATCATTTGTTAAACCTGTCCCAACAACTTTGTCCGGTGATATTTGTCGGGATGGTGCCAGTGGATGAAAGTAAAATGCCTTTTCAAGATTGTTTGTATTACAATCATGCTGACCAATATCGGTATAAAGAGGCAACGAAATTAGCTTGTGAGTTGCGGGGAATTCCCTATTTAGATATTTTTGATAAATGGGTAAATCGGGGCAGTGATTGGTGGCGATCGCGCCTGATTGCAGATGGACTTCATCCCAATGCAGCGGGCTATCAATCTTTATTTGAAGATGTGACAAGTTGGGAGCCGCTCGCCAGCATTAGTCATTAGTCAGTTGTCAGTTGTTAGTTGTCAGCTAGGCTGTTGCGCCTGTTATGCAGCTTGTCTAAAAAACTGTGTAATTGATATTACTCTTTTTTTACAAGCAGCTATGTGCGTATACACTCTACTTTGAATGAAAACTTCAGCTTAGGGATTCCGCTTGCCTGTAAAAGACGTGCGATCGTGTCTACACTTTCATCGTATGACATATTATCTTTAGAACCAAATGGAATATCTGCTTTCCATTTCCCATTTAAGGTGACAGTGAGTATAGCAGGTGCTATAAATCTTCTAGGCGATACATACGCCTTGCTTACATATCCTTCTTCTTTGTTCAGCTTTACTTTAGCAAAAGCGGACAAGTAGGTTTCTAGCAGCAACCAAAACACTCTATCTACTGTCGCCTGCAAATAAACTTCGTTGTAACGTTCGCGCAAAGAGATTTGACTCGTCATCCCTTTTGCACCATATATTGTATTGTTCATCCGAATAACTTCAGAATTAACAATTCTGTCTCCTATAGGCTCTTCGAGCTTACCAAAGAATGGCTTAATAAAAATATTCATTCTTTTATCTGTACTGCTGTCTATGTAATTATCATCCTTTGGTAATTGCTCTAGATACCTATTTACCTCATAACGATTTAAGTCAATACCGCGTTCCGTTAACAAGGTGGCCAGATATTGTTTTTTATTGGCAAGATTAGCTAACCTTACCAGCATACCTGTATTACTATCCCGGACAGTTGTTGTGTTGGTTGGTAATACTTGCGCTTGACTGAAATCTATCTCTTCATTAAAAAGTAATTTAACGAAATCTTGTTTATAAGGATATATTCGTTCTATAGCCTTGCGGGAAAGTCTCTCATATAGGTCATCTTGGTTATCTTTAGCCAAAGATATCCCTCCAATCCCAAGCAAACACTTATTTTTTAGGAGGGCTAAAGAAGCTTCATCAACAGCCCTAACGTCTACATTTGCCACTTGAGTCAAATCGTACCCTTGAATGTATTGTAAGGCTTGTCGATCGATTCCATATACTTCTATAACGAACCCATTAACCAACAATCTTCTCACGGCTAATTCATAAATGGGTTTACCTTTATAAGTATAAGCAAATTCCCAATTATTATAATAATTACTGCGCTTTCTAAAAATCCTTCTCAGGAAACGCATTTCTGAGTTCCAGTTGTTGCCTAATTCACTTAGATTTATGCAAATGTGTATTACACTCAGAGGCAAAACAGCCTTTTTTACTCTCCAATTATTTTCCCAAGAGATAGAAGTTTCTATAAATTTAAGGTCTTCTTTTCTGGGGGATTCTACACCTAATACAAAACTGTACGGGGCTAGGCTAAATAACGTTTCCTGTAATAATCTCTCTGTGGGAGCTAATTGCTTAGCCTTGACTTGAGTTCGATTCAACTGCGGGCTGTACTGCTCAATCCGCTGCTGTTCAAGAATGTCAAGTAGCGATTCAGGCAACAATTCGTAGTAGATAGTAAACTGTTTTTTTCGTTGCTTTTGTAGTTGATCTAGTCTGTGGTGACTATCACCTGTCCACCGGGTACGAAGATTCTTTGCTTTTCCGATGTACCAAATTATAAATTTTTCATCTACAACGTAATATATTCCAGATTCTTGCGGCAGTAGTGTTCTGCTCTTTAAACTTATATGAGGTAATTGCAATATCTGTTCGTCTGCACTCATATTTTTGTTTTCTAGTTGATGCGATGTGTCTCTAGAGCTAATATTCTAATGTGGGCGAACTAATGTCAAGGGAACTCGCAGTTCTTCTCAAACCGCTTTGTCCGTAAATCCTGTTAATTGTAGAGACAAGGTAGTCTTTAGACAGCAGTAACAATCAAGTAGGGTGCCTCAGCTAGGATTATTTCCCCTACAAACTAAGAATCTCACAACTGACGCACTCCCGCAAAAAACGGTGCGTCCGATTCATACTTTTCGTGCACATTGAAAATCTCAAACGTGACGCACGCTACCACAAGAGTAAACATTGACCATCAAGTGAAACTTGATAAAATGCTCAGTAACCAGGTGGGTGTTGCAAGCTACCAACCACTTTGTCGATCGCTTCTGCGATCGCCAACAACTCGATTTCGCACCACCGCTTACCAACAATTTGCATCCCAATCGGTAAACCATTTTGAGTTTGTCCAATTGGAATTACCACGGCAGGATGTCCACTAAGATTAGAAGGCAGGGTGTAAGCCCCGTTTGCCACTGCATGAGGATAGGATCTGCCATTAACCTCAACGGCACTCCAAGCGGGACGATGAGTAAACGCAGCGGTTGCCGCAACGGGACAAAGCCATACATCCCACGGTTCTAATGCCTCATCTATATGGGCAGTGAAGGCATCGCGCTGTGTGAGTGCCTCGAAATATCCTTTCAAACTTGGATTCAATATCTCAGGTAGGAATCTGCTGAAATCTCCCAATTTTCGGAGTTCCTTGTCGCCTTGGGTTGCGGTGCGGAAGATTAACTCTAAACTACGACGCAGGTTATATCTATCCTGCGGTTGAGCGTAGATAGTGAGGTACATTGAGATCCGTCCGTAGAGATTCAATATTTTGGAAAGCTCAAAGTCTTTGGGAAGCCAGCGTTCGGTGTGGACACCTGCGTGAGAGAGTGTCTGCACGATCGACTCCATAGCTGCTCGAATTTCAGAAGCAACGGGAACTTCGGCCCATTCAGCGCTCCAAGCGATTTTGAGATGCTGCAAAGGCTTGCCAGAGGGTTGATCGAGCGGAATCGGCGGGACATCAGGGCGTCGCAGATCCGCGCCTGCAATTAACGAAAAACATAGCCGGATGTCTTCTAGCGATCGAGCAAAACAGCCTACTGTCATCATTTGCCGAATAGACAGTGGCATTCCCGGCACTTCAGGAATCTGCCCTGCTGTAGAAATACGGCGATCTGTCGGCTTTAAACCATATATGCCACAGAAATGAGCGGGTTGACGCACCGAACCCCCGAAATCGTTCCCCAAATCCAACGGTGAAAGTCCTGCTGCGACAGCCGCGGCACTCCCTCCAGAACTGCCACCCGGTGTGTAGTCAAGATGCCAAGGATTATTCACCCGTGGAAACAGAGAATTTGTGCTTTGATAATTGGCAGCCAGTTCCGCCATGTTGGTTTTTCCCATGATGACAGCACCTGCTGCCCGCAATCTCGCAACAGCAGTTGCATCCTGTTGAGGGACATAATCTTTGAGGGGAATATAGCCTGCTGTGGTGCGGAGTCCGGCTGTTTCAAAAATGTCTTTAATCGTGATGGGAACCCCATGTAAAGCACCCCAGTTTTCTCCTCTGGCTAGGGCTTCATCGGCAAGTCTTGCTCTAGTACGAGCATTGTCTTCATCCAGGGTACAAATGGCGTTTAATTGCGAGTTGTGCTTGGCGATTTGAGTAAGGTAAGCGTCGAGAACTTCGACAGCAGAGACTTCGCGATCGCGAATCAGTCGCGCTAGCTGATGGGCAGAGGCAAACGTCAGGCTACTCATAGGCAACAAACAGGTATTTCTCGATCGAGTCAATTATATTCACTTTTAGTTAGGAATGAGAATTAAATAACTTCCACAAGTTTGTGGGATGGGCGTCCCGCCCGTCCAAAAAGGACGGGCGGGACG
>NZ_JAUBOZ010000003.1:0-171502 GCF_036700475.1 Microcoleus sp. T2B6
CCAACTGCCAACTGCCAACTGCCAACTGCCAACTGCCAACTGCCAACTGCCAACTGCCAACTGCCAACTGCCAACTGACTCTTTACGTTGGGGCTAACTCTTTTTTTGTCAACTCGGTGTACCGAGCTACAATTTGGCGGAATTCGTCGCCGTCGATCGTTTCTTCATCCAACAGCGCTTCGACAAGTTTGTCTACCAAAGCGCGGTTGTCGCGGATAATTCGGCGAGCTTCTTCGTAGCACTCAAAGGCAATTTCCCGGACTTGGCGATCGATCTTGATTGCCATGTCTTCGGAATACTCACTTCGGGAATTCCAGTTCTGCCCCAAAAACACCTCATTGTTCTGACTTTCAAAAGCCACAGGCCCCAAATCCGACATTCCATAAAGCGTTACCATCTTCCTAGCGAGGCTGGTGACTTGTTTGATATCCTCGCTGGCACCGAGAGTTACTTCGGCAGCGCCGTAAATTTCAGCCTCCGCCGCCCTTCCCCCCAAAGCTACTGTAATCCGGCTTAACAGCCAAGCCCGACTCATCAAACCTTCGCTGTCGATCATTTCGTCGTCGTACACATAGCTAACAAAGCCTGCGATGCCGCCGGAACGGGGGATAATCGTCACTTTATCTATTGGGTCAGTATTTTTGAGCATCGTCCCGACTAGGGCGTGTCCGATTTCGTGGTATGCTACCATCCACTTTTTCTTGCTGTCCAGCAGCGGGTTAAGGGTAAGCCCGATCGTGATCCGGTCGATCGCGTCGTGAACTTCTAAGTTACTAATCGTGTCTTTGCGACGCCTCGCTGTGAGAATAGCTGCTTCGTTGAGCAAGTTGGCCAAGTCGGCGCCGGAAAAGCCGGGAGTGCGGCGGGCGATCGTGTCTAGGGCAACTTCTGGGTCGAGTTTTTTGTTGCGCGCGTGAACTTGCAAAATCCCCAAACGCCCTTTGTAACTGGGCAAATCTACCGTTACTTGTCGATCGAACCTGCCGGGCCGCAGCAGGGCGGTATCGAGCACGTCGGGCCGGTTAGTAGCTGCAATCACAATCACGCCGCTGTTACCCTCAAACCCGTCCATTTCTGTCAGCAACTGGTTGAGAGTTTGTTCGCGTTCGTCGTTGCCGCCGCCGATACCAGCGCCGCGCTGCCTTCCTACGGCGTCTATTTCGTCGATGAAGACGATGCAGGGCGAATTTTCTTTAGCTTTCTTGAACAAGTCGCGGACGCGGGAGGCGCCAACTCCGACAAACATTTCGACAAATTCGGAACCGGAGATGCTGAAGAAGGGGACGGCTGCTTCGCCTGCGATGGCTTTTGCCAGCATTGTTTTGCCGGTTCCTGGAGGCCCGATTAACAGAACTCCTCTAGGAATTTTGGCGCCGATGGCGTTGAAGCGTTCGGGTTTTTTGAGGAAGGTTACGACTTCTTGCAGTTCTTCTTTAGCTTCTTCGATGCCTGCTACGTCGTCGAACATCACGCCGGTTTTGGCTTCCATTTGGAAACGGGCTCTGGATTTGCCGAAGTTCATGGCATTTCCTTGAGATTGGGTCGATCGGCGCAGGATTGCCATCAGCACTGCCAACACTGCAAAAATCACTAGCAAGTTTACTACTAAACTGACTGCGGCGGCGTTGTCGGCTGTTTGTTTAACTTCAAAGTCAATTTTTTTGGCGCGGATTTGCGAGTACAGTTCTCGGTTGTTGTAGTCGAACAGACTAACTGATTGGGTTAGATCGCTTTTTTGATTTTTCAGCTTAACCTTGGCAGTTTTTTGAGTTTCGTCTACTTCGATTTTACTGACTTGCCCTTTTTCTATGTTGTCGATCAGTTGGCTGTAACTCATGGTGTTTGGCGCGCTGTCGGCAAACACCGGGGTCGAGAGCAATATTCCTTGAGAAATCACCAAACTGCCCAGGATGCGCCAAAGATTCCGTCCTGGAATTGATTTTTTAGGATTCTGGCTCGACTTGTCTTTGTTTACAGCTAGATGCCCCAGCCATGCGTGTTTCCAAGAATTTTTCATATTGCTTTGCCCAAGGTTGAAGACTGCCAAGATTGACCGCTTGTGGTTTGCTACGTTCATTTATTTTAACAAGATGGCGGGTGTTGAATGGGTTTATCTCTCGCGGGCATCTTAAGATGCCCCTCAAGAGGGGGGGTTTTGAATCCACGGCTTCCTCAAGAAACCGGGTTTTTTACGTAATCTGCGGGCTATAACCAAGGATTTTGCTCAAAAAACCCGGTTTCTGGGCCCCCTTCACTGAACTTACCCACGCATCCTCAAGAAACCGGGTTTTTTACGTAATCTGCGGGCTATAACCCAGGATTTTGCTCAAAAAACCCGGTTTCTCGGCTCCGTCGGTAAATCTCAAATCTCAAATCGATGGATTTTGCTCAAAAAACCAGGTTTCTGGGTTCCGTCCGTAAATCTAAAATCTAAAATCGATTGATTTTGCTCAAAAAACCCGGTTTCTCGGCTCCGTCGGTAAATCTAAAATCTAAAATCTAAAATCTAAAATCGATTGACAGTTGCCGATCGAACTTGCTATGTTAATCATACTCGTAATGAGTACGTTTTAGTAAAGTAGTTATTGTTTTTAAGCTTTATGGTAAAAATTGTCGGCATTGGTGGAAGTTTGCGGGCTGGCTCCTACAGCCAGTTAGCGTTGAAGGTGGCAGCAGAACGGGCCGAGGCCCTGGGCGCGGAAGTTGAAATATTCGATTTACGATCGCTCAATCTGCCCTTCTGCACTGGTGAGAATGATTATCTCGATTACCCGGATGTGGAAAAGCTGCAGAATGCGGTTAAGCAAGCCGACGGCTTGATTTTGGCAACGCCGGAGTATCACGGTAGCGTCAGCGGTGCCCTCAAGAATGCCCTGGATTTGATGAGTTTTGAGCATTTGGACGGGAAAGTTGCGGGTGCGATTAGCGTTTTGGGAGGGCAAGTTAACAGCAACGCACTCAACGATTTGCGCGTGATTTTGAGATGGGTGCACGCTTGGGTAATTCCCGAACAAATTGCGATCGGACAAGCTTGGAAAGCTTTTAGTCCTGATGGTAAATTATTGGATGAAAAACTGTCTGAAAGGTTCGACGAATTTGCTCGGAGTTTAGTAGAAAATACGCGGAAATTGCGAGGAATTCCGTAATTGTATTTCAGGAAAAACGCACTCTTGGACGCAACTGGCATATTATTCGGATGCGTCAGTTGCCATAATTGCTCGATTTGAAGAGGTTTTTTCTCTAGTAGAGCACCCTACAAGCTGTCATACTAACTGTTAACAGTCAACAGTCAACAGTCAACAGTCAACAGTCAACAGTCACCAGTCAACAGTCAACTGAGTTAAAATGGCATATCGATCATGTCTCCGAAAGGATGGGGTACGTCGATCGGCATTCTTCCGGGTTTTGACTCATATTTGTCTATCCACTTTTTGGCCAATTCCAAAGCTTCCTCCTCTGTCTTGGCATTTTGGACGGCGACGTGGCGGTTGCCGCGGCTATCCCAAACCTCGACGTAGAAGACTTTCTGGGATTGAATAATCCAACCTTTATAAGTGTCTGCTGGTTCCATAGTTAGAATCCTAAAATAATCGGGCGGGGAGTTCCACTGGCGAGCTAATTGTAAATATTGCCCTGCATAAAATGAATTTTACGGGGGTTTCTATAGTATTTTTGGAAAAAAGTCAGTTTTACGGTTAACCTCATGACCAGACACCTGAAGCAATTATTTAACTGGAGAAAATATCTCCAACCTTTAGCCGCGGCGATCGCGATCGTCCTAATCGCATCCCAGATGGCGGTATTGCCGGCATTGGCGACTGGCGTTTACGAAATACCGGTGTTGTCGGCGGGCGATCGAACTTGGGTGTTCGACAAAGGCGACGTGCTCAGCCGCAGCAGCGAAAGCAATATCAGCAGCGTGCTCGACAACCTGGAAAACAAAACAGGGAAACAAGTCCGATTTGTCACCATCCACCGCTTAGACTACGGCGAAACGACAGCCACTTTCACCGACCAACTGTTTGAACAGTGGTTTCCCGCAAAAGAAGACCAGACTAATCAAATTTTACTCGTTCTCGACACTGTTACCAACAGTGCGGCAATTCGGACGGGGGAAGGGGTGAAATCCCTGCTAACCGATGAAATTGCCCAGAGTGTGGCTGGGGAAACCGTGCAAGTGCCGCTGCGGGAAGCCAATAAATACAACGAGGCATTTGCGGCTGCAAGTACGCGCATTGCAACTGTTTTGTCGGGCGAGCCCGATCCGGGTCCTCCTGAAGTTGTTGACAACATTCAAGTTGAAGGCACGTTTAAAAAAGCTGAAGAAACAGACCAAGGTAATGCCACAGTTGTTGTGGTTGTGCTGTTGGTATTGGCGACAGTGATTCCGATGGTGACTTATTTCTGGTATCAAGGTTTTTCGTAATCGGTGCTGCTAAGTCCGATAAGTTGCCATTTTGTCCAGAAATTCTGGCAGGGCTGCACTAATCTTGAACGTATTCTCGATCGCTCAACAAAGCAATTTCTGCCCGTACAAATTCCCGTCCCAGATAAGCCGCGTGATCTAACATTGTCACCGGGCTGGGGCGGGTTTCTTCTAGAATTTTGACACAAAGTTCTTTGGCGGTTCTGCCGGTAAAAAGTGTGACTTCAGTGCGTTCTACTTTGCCGCGGGCGGGGATGGGTTTACCAGTTTCTGGATCGACGGCGAGGCCTCGATCGTCGATGATGTTGGTGAAATGTTTGGCACAGATTAAGCTAGTTTCGCGATCGAGATAAATGATGAAGTAGCCGCCCGGATCGAGATCCAGGTGGCGTTTGGATAGCTTGTCATCGATTGCGGTGAGATTTTCCAAGGTTTGACTCATGGTTGGTGAAAGGAAGTAAACAATAACTGTAATTTCTTCTGCTATTTCTAGTTTAGTCGGCTACGGGACAAGTTTGGCAGGTTGGTTGGTTGAATGCGGGGGAAGTTTCGGGCGATCGACATTCTATCCGATATCTGTGGGGACAGGGCATTGCCGTGTCCGGCGCTGGCTGCTGCGACTTTTAATGAGTGGTATAAGATTGAGGACTGTCACAAGACTGGTTGAACTTGATAGAATGAACCGCAGAGAACGCAGAAAACGCAGAGTGAAATAAGAGAGAGAAACAAAATATGTTATCACTGAGATATTGCACCATTTGCAATCAGCTTTTCAATGCCGGGTTGTCCTGCCCACCACCAGAAATTCACTCTTTGTGGAACAGGCATCTTGCCTGTTATTGAGAATAGTGCTCTTCGGTGAGTTATCATTGGGGTGAGTAATTTTGGGATTAAATTATAAATGAAATTTATAGATTTATTTTCAGGAATTGGAGGTTTCAGACAAGGGTTTGAAAAATTTGGCTTTGAATGCGTTTTTTCCTGCGAGATAAACAGCAAATGCCGACAAGTTTACACAGAAAATTTCGGTGAGGTTCCTTTTGCCGACATCAGTAACATCAATCCCACCGATTTAGCAGACTTTGATATTTTAGTCGCCGGGTTTCCGTGCCAACCTTTTAGCATCTGCGGCAAAAAGCTAGGTTTTGAAGATACTAGAGGCACGCTATTTTTCGAGATTTGTAAAATTATCACAATCAAGCAGCCTCAAGTTATCGTTCTCGAAAATGTCAAGCACTTAATCCATCACGACAAGGGAAATACATTAAAAGTAATTATTGCCAGTCTTGAAGATTTGGGATACAGCGTGAATTACAAAACGCTGAATGCTAAAGACTTTGGAATTCCTCAACATCGTGAAAGAATATTTATTATTGCAACTCAAGGTAAACCATTCAATTTTTCTCGGCTTAAAACCCAGTTGACTCCAAAACTCTGGGAATTTCTAGACGAGACAGGGGATTTTGAAATATTGGATAAATCCGAGTATACTTTAATTGAGTCTCCGAGAAAGCAAGATTCGGGACTTGTGTTTGTAGGTTACAGAAATAAAGGTACTTGGAAAACTGGCGTTAGGCCAAATACAGAACATTTGTCGAGAGTTCACAGACAGCCTAATCGCATTTATTCGGTAGATGGAGTGCATCCGACAATTCCTTCGCAAGAAACATCTGGCAGGTTTTTTATCTACATTCCTGAGCAAGATATGGTGAGAAAGTTGACGCTGAAGGAATGTTACCGTCTTATGGGTTTTCCTGAAGATTTTAAGAGTTATCCGAGTGCGGGGGAAAGTTACAAGCAAATTGGGAATTCGGTTTGTGTACCGGTGGTGGAGGCGATCGCCAAAGAAATACTGGGCGGTTGAAACCGCCCAGTATTATCAGGGGTTTTTAACCCGGATTTTATCGGACAACTTGCTAAGCTATGTTTGCGAAGGTTGCCATACCATGCTCGATCGCTCTGCTAACAAATCCGCCAATCTTTCAGCTCTGTCTCGGTCATCTTTCACGTGAGGTAAGCCGACAATCTGAGCGTGGGATGCTGAATCAGGTACTGCATCTAAACCTAATTCACGAATTTGTCCTACTTGCAGACTAGCAACTCCGTAACAATTGTTGAACTTTGCTGCACATTGTTCGGGGGAACAAACACTGGCAATTGTCACCGATAAACCCGGTTCATTCGCTCGCAGTAAATAAGCGGAAGATACAACTAAATTTGCTTCGTCAATCCATTGACGACGGAGTAAAGCTCTATAGACAATAGCACTGTCAGGTAAAGTATTGAATTGATATTTCGTACTCATAAGTTGTTCGTTATAACATATCATTCGGAGAGCAGAGCGGATAAAATCTGTCTACGAATAATAGATATTATAGCACTTTTTCACACTTATAAGAGTGTTTTACAAGAAATAGAGGAGCTACCTGGTATTTTACTTGCCACTGTAATGAATTATTAGATATTTATGACTACATCTGATTCCCTCCGAGAATATTTATCGGTCATACCTTATTAAACCACTCTAGCCAATGGGCTAAGGTTGCTGCTGAAGTAATATCTTCCGAGCCATACTCCTCACTGTTTTGATGATAAATGTAAGCTTTATCATCAGCATTATGCGGGCAGAACAAGCGTACTCTCCGATCGGCATTTACCTTTTGCCAAGCAAGTCTGATACTACCTAGCTCGTCTGTAGCAGTGGATGCTTTAGGAAAACTATCACCCAAAATATCATAGGCTTCTACAATCAATTTCATCGCTGTCCTAAAAGCATACTCAGTCGGTCTTAAAATTCCGTACTCATCCTCTTCTTCTAAATCTAAAAGCTCGATCAGACGTTCAACAGTAATTCTGAAATTCAATAAACCGCTATTGCTACTGCTCTCAGTAATCTTTTCTTTCGCTACAGTCATAAGATTCAATCCCTTTTAGGCGATCGCCAATTTCATTTTAACACAGCCTCATGCTGTGCAATTTGCACTCCAAACTCCGATCGTTGACCGTCGATCGATATTTGCAAGGACACAGCAGTTCGGTGTCCAAGTCCGAATAGGTCTGTAGGGATACAGCACTGCTGTGTCCGCGATATTTGCAAGGACACGGCAGTGCCGTGTCCCTACCGAAAACCACCATACAAGCATCTATCGGACGCAATCTTAATTCCCGACTGCCAACTTGTCTTAAGCTGGAACTTGGATTTTTTCGGTGCCGGCAAGTTCAAAGGCTGCGTGAATTGCCTTCAAAGCAGTTACGGCTTGTCCTTCATCCACAACGCAGCTAATTTTAATCTCGGAAGTGGCAATCATTTGAATGTTGATTTGCTGCCGGGAAAGCGCTTCAAACATCTTTGCCGCTACTCCTGGATGCGCTACCATCCCGGAACCGACAACGCTAACTTTGGCTATTTGTGTATCGACTGCTACTTCGCCCCATCCGAATTCTGGGGCGGCTTTTTCGAGGACTATTTTAGCAGATTCGGCGTCAATTTGTGCGACTGTAAATGCAATGTCGCGAGTTAATATGCCGTCGATATTGTGGCAGCGCTGCGACTGAATGATCGTGTCTACGCTGATATTTTCCTCGGCTAAAAGTCCGAACAGTTTTGCTGCTACTCCGGGTCGATCGGGCAATTGGCGAATTGCTAGACGCGCTTGATTGAGATCCAACGCAACGGCGCGGACTGCAGGCGGTTTGTGGGAGGATGAACGCAGCCCAATAGGGGAGTTGGCGACATCAAATGCTTTGCAGAGTTCAGCAACGGCCCGATCGCAATCTTCAGCATCGATCGCACAACTAACTTTCACCTCGGATGTGGAAATCATTTGAATGTTAATTCCCGCATCCGCTAAAGTCTTAAACATCTGCGCCGCTACCCTCGGACGACCGATCATTCCCGCACCCGCAATGCTAACTTTAGCTATTGGCCGCTCTTCTGCTTTCACTTCCGGTTCTCCCAATTCAGGGCGAGAATTCTTGCCGAGGGCGGGGATAATTGCATCTGCAACGGCAGTAGCTTGTTGCAGAGATTTTCGCGTCACTGTGAAGGCAATATCGTTAGTATTTCCTTCATGAATTGACTGAATAATTAAGTCTACATCGAGGTTTTGTTGGGCGATCGCACCAAACAACCGCGCTGCTACGCCGGGGCGATCGGGCAAACGCAGTAGCGACACCCCCGCCTGATCTAAGTCAAATTCCACCGCATCGACGGCTTTTGCGAGCTCCAAGCCCTCCAAAGGCCGGGGTTGCGGGGGTGGGGACACTACACGGGTACCGGGGGCGTCACTCCAGCTAGAAAGCACTACTAGGGGCACGCCGTAATTCTTGGCAATTTCTACCGCGCGCGGGTGGAGGACTTTTGCGCCCAAACTCGCCAATTCCAGCATTTCGTCGCAAGTGATTTCGTCCATCAATTGCGCGTCGGCAACCAAGCGCGGATCTGTAGTCAGAATTCCGGGCACGTCGGTATAAATTTCGCACCTGTCGGCCCGCAGCGCTGCAGCGAGGGCAACTGCTGTCGTGTCGGAACCGCCACGGCCCAAGGTGGTAATTTCCAATTCTCCGGCATCGGCTATGCCTTGGAAACCCGCAACCACAACGACTTTACCGCTTTTTAACTGGCTTTCAAGCCGATTCGGATCGATTCGCAAAATTCGGGCGCGGGTGTGGGCGGCTTCGGTGACAATGCCGACTTGGGCGCCGGTGAGGGAAATGGCGGGCTGTCCCATTTCCTGCAATGCCATGCTCAAAAGTGCGATCGAGACTTGTTCCCCAGTGGAGAGCAACATATCCATTTCCCGCTTGTTGGGATTTGCGGAAATTTCCTTGGCGAGTTTAACTAAACCGTCGGTGGTTTTGCCCATCGCCGAAAGTACGACAACCAGAGAGTTGCCGAGCTGTGCTGTTTTTACAACTCGTCGGGCTACTTCCAAAATGCGATCGACTGTACCAACCGAGGTTCCGCCATATTTCTGAACAATTAGTGCCATAGATTCTACACAAAGCTACAAAATACTTATCAAATAATACAAGCAGCTTCTGGATTAGAAGTGGTAATTTTTAAAATTCCCATACAACAAACCGGAGAAAAGAAAAAAATATCTGCGTAAACGATGAAAATATGTGGGTATGGGTGGGTTTTACCAGCCATTTAAGTCTCTCACACCAATATTTTAATAAACCCGCCCTCTTTATTCTGATTTTAGCCTCCTTCTAGCTCTCGCAAACGCGCTTCTAAAGCTTGAATTCGCTGCTCGGCTTCTATTCGCTTTTGCCGTTCTTGTTCTGCTTCTGACTGCGCTTGTTCGACTGCCAATTCCGCTTGTTCAACCCGTTCATCAGCGGCCAGCAGCCAATTCCCCTCAGCATCCCACCAGCGCATCCAAGGCAGTTCTACGCCCTGATAAACCCCTTGCCAAATGCCTAATTCCAATCCCATTGGCTCGATTTGGTAATGTCCGCGCTGATTTTCTGACATTAACTCAAATCTATCTTCTACCAAATGATAGCATTCTATTTTGGCTTTTTTAACTTCATAAATTCCGTAAAAAGCAGGTCGAATAATCCGCTCGTAAATCCAGAATTTGCCTTTTTTTGGAGTTTTATCTCTTTCTTCGCTGCCATCTCCAGAGACAAATTCTAGTATGATTAACGGCGGCATTAATTATTTCCACATTACATAGGAACGCCGCATATTTCCGTCGAGAGTTGGCGGCACGTCGGGGACGTAAAACCAATCGGGTGCTTCAGCTCCTCTGGCTAGGGGTTCTGGGGGTTGCGGGACTCGCCAATAAATGCCGGAATCTTGACCGATACAATATTGTCCGTCGGGATGAAGTTGGTCTAAAATGGGTCGAACAGATGTTGTTAACAGGATGCTTTGAGGGAGTTCTTGAAAGTTTTTTACAAAAGTACCGTCGGAATCTGGTAATTGAGTGTGGTCTGGGAAATCTGTAAAATCTGTTACTAGAAGTTCGGGTTTTTCGGTGACACTCATGTTGACCTCTTGAATGTTAAAAAATTATACTTATAATTGGTGAAGGAGAGATTAATTATGCTATTATGTCGTGGCAAACCTCCGATTGCTATATAGAATATTTTAAATAATATGAGTCAGTACAAGTTAATTGTTTTTGACTTCGACGGCACTTTGGCAATTACTCACAAAGCTATTGTATTTTGCTTTACCAAAACTTTTGAAAGTTACAATATTGCCCCGCCTGCTGCTGATACTATTATAGGTACGATCGGCATCAATTTACCAAATAGTTTTAAAATCCTCCATCCGGCGATCGCGGAAAGTGCAATTCCCGAATGGGTTGAAACTTACCGCTCTTATTATCGGACGGAAGGTGAAAAGCAGGTAGAGTTATTTACCGGGACAAAGCAAGTGTTGCAGTTGGCGCGTGAGTCGGGATTGAGCCTGGGAATTTTCAGCAATAAACACGTTAGTTTTGTGGATTTGTTACTGCAAAAACTGAAAATTCACAGTTTGTTTGATTTAATTTTAGGTGACAACGGAGAAATAATTATGAAACCAAACCCGGCTGTTTTTCACTCGATTATTAAACCGCTGTTCCCGGAGTTGGATAACAGTCAAATTTTAATGGTTGGCGATACAGCGATTGATTTGCTGTTTGCTAAAAATGCTGGGATAGATGTTTGTTGGGCGGCTTACGGATATGGCGATCGCGCTCAGTGTCTCGCCCTAGAACCGACTTTCGCGATCGACGATATTTCCGAACTTGCTGTGTTCGTTCAAAATTAATTTTTCCTCTGTTTGTTTTAGAGAAGAGTTTGACTCATTTAACTATAAAGTATTTAATTATTTTTTTTACTCAAGCCGGATAATGTAGTTTTTATTTAATTAAAAAAATAAGTGAACGAAATTGTAAGCCGCCCAAACTCGGCCAAGTAAACCATACCAGAGATAGAGTTATCGCTGGAACAACTATTATAAATTAACAACTAGGATTCCTTTGAAGGTAGAAGGCAGAAGGCAGAAGGCAGAAGGAAAAAAAACCGAGGGAAGCCAGATTTTATTTAGGTAGAATTTACCGCCCCAATTCTGCATGATAGCCTTTTAACTTCAGCCTTCGGAAAACAGACAATTTTGTTAAACTCTAGGGTGTGCTGGCAGTCGGTATCTACAATAAACTCAATTTATAGAAACTCATGCAGATAGATATAAGCATTCCTTCTGAAACGCTATCGCCGACTCGTACTGGCGGCACACCGAATTTAATAGAAGAAGTCTGGAGGCTGTACGATCGCGCCCTGGCAGCTACCAGCAACGGCATCGCGATCGCGGACGCTACCCGGCCGGACAAGCCTATAGTTTACTGCAACGGGGCTTTCGAGCGGATTACAGGCTACAATCGCAGCGAAATAATCGGGCAGAACTGCCGCTTCCTGCAAGGCCCGGATACCGATGGCGCTGCCGTCGATCAAATCCGCGTGGCCCTGAAAGAACAGCATGACTGCAAAGTAGTTCTGAAAAACTACCGCAAAGACGGCACCGCCTTCTGGAACGAACTCACCATCTCGCCGGTGCGCGACAGCAGCGGACTCGTTACCCACTTCATCGGCGTCCAATCTGATATCACCGATCGTAAACAAGCAGAAGAAGCCCTCAAACAAGCCGAGGCAAAATACCGCAGCATCTTTGAAAACGCCACCGAAGGCATATTTCAAACCGCCCCAGACGGGCGCTACCTCAGCGCCAACCAGGCACTCGCCCGAATGTACGGCTACGATTCCCCGTCAGAATTGATCGCAAAATGTTCGGCAAAAAACCTTTACACCGATCGCACCCGCCGCGCTTCCTTCATGGCAGAAATCAGCAAAAACGGCTCCCTGAAAGAGTTTGAGTCCTGCGTCCGCCGCCAAGACGGCAGCACTACCTGGATCTCGGAAAACGTGCGCGAAGTCCGCGGCGAAGACGGCGAAATCCTTTACTACGAAGGAACCGTCGCCGAAATCGCCGATCGCAAGCGCGCCGAAGCAGCCCTGCGAAATCAAGAATACTGGCTGAAAACCGCGATTAACGCCGTCCCCGACGCGATCAACCTCACAGACAGCGAGGGGCGCTGGCTGATTGCCAACGACTGCGCCCTTCAACTTTTGGGCTGGGAAACCGCAGACTACCAGGGTAAAACTACTGCCGAACTCGCTGCCACCGCCGATCCGAGAGTCAGAGAAATCCTGCTAACTTGGCAGGAAACCGACGAAACCACCTGGCAAGCAGGCACTCTTACCTCCAGCCGCCAAATTGTCCCCTTGCCCACAGGCGGCAGCAATTTGTTTGAAGTGCGAAAAGTGCCGCTGTTCAACCCCGACGGTTCGCGCAAAGGTTTGGCAGTCGCAGGGCGGGACATCACGCAGGAAGTGGCAGCGGATGCAGCTTTACGAGACAGCGAACAGCGGTTTCGGGCAATTTTTGAACGCGCTGCGATCGGCATGGTAGTCGCTACCCTCGAAGGTGTTGCGATCGCCACTAATCCGGCATTTCAAGCTATGCTGGGACGATCGGAAGCTCAACTGCGGGGTGTCGGCCTCGACGACTGCGCGCACCCGGAAGACGCACAAACTTCGCGTGAGTTGCGCCAACAGTTGGTCGCGGGTTCCCGCGAAGCATACCAAATCGAGAAGCGCTACCTCCGCCAAGACGGCAGCATCAGGTGGGGACGCCTCAGCACATCTGTCATCGACAGCAGTCAGGGAACCCCACAGTTTATTTTGCAAATGGTAGAGGATATTACCGATCGCAAACAAGCCGAGTCAGCTTTGTTCCAAAATGAGGCTAAGTGGCGATCGCTAATTCTCAACAGTTCCGACATCATTACTATTCTCGACGCCAGCGGTCGCATTGTTTACGAAAGCCCTTCTGTAGAAAGAGTTTTAGGCTACGAACCCGATGAAGTCGCCGGTCAAATTGCTCTCGATTTGATCCACCCTGACGACCTGCCCTCGGTGATTTCCGACGGCGAAAAACTGATCGCAAATCCAGGCGATCCGATCGCCCTAGAAGGTCGGTTCCGGCGCGCTGACGGTTCTTGGTGTTTTCTCGAAGGTGTCGGCATCAACTTGCTAGCAGACCCCGCTGTGAAAGGAATTGTGATCAACTCCCGCGACATGACGGCGCGCAGGCAAGCAGAGTACCGCCTCAGCAAAATCAACGAGTGCTTTTTGGGATTCACCACCGACGCCACTGATAACATCCAGCGCCTGACATCCTTAGCCGGCGAGCTTTTGGGCGGAAGCTGCGCCATCTACAGCCGCGTCGGTGACGGTCTGCTGCGCGCGATCGGGACTTGGCAAGCGCCGCCGGACTACCCGCTAGTCGATCGCGCCGAGGGTCACATCTGCACCGACGTATGCAGCAAAGGAAGCGATCGGGCTGTTGCCATTCCTGATTTGCAGAACACGATCTACGCCCAAACCGATCCCGCTGTCATCCGCTACCAACTGCGAAGCTATCTGGGACAAGCAGTGCGGCGGGGCGACGATTACGTGGGTGCGGTGTGCGTTGTCAACACTGAGTCGATCGCGCCCACAGAAGCCGACTGCAAGCTGATCGGAATTATTGCCGGGGCGATCGGAGTTGAGGAAGAACGGGCCGCCGCCGCCGATCGCGATCGGCAAAAATCCCAAGAATTGCAAACCGCTTTGAGCGACTTGCAGCAAACTCAAATGCAGTTAGTACAAACCGAAAAAATGTCTTCCCTCGGACAGGTGCTAGCAGGAATTGCCCACGAAATTAACAACCCAGTTGGCTTTGTCGCCGGCAACCTCTGCCACGTGCGAGGCTACGTTCTCGACTTGTTAGAAATCGTGCAAGTCTATCAAGAAGAGTACCCAAATCCCCCAGCAAAACTTCAGCAACAAGCCGAAGATATAGATTTAGAATTTCTAGCAGAAGACCTGCCCAAATTGCTCAATTCGATGCAGACCGGATGCGAGCGCATTGTAGAAATTATTCAAACTCTCCGAAATTTCTCGCGGGCGGACGAAGCGAAAATCAAGACTGCCGACATTCACGAAGGTTTAGAAAGTACCTTGTTAATGTTGAACACCCGGCTGAAAGCCAAGGCCAACTGGCAGGGCATTAAAGTGATTAAAGAATACGGAGAACTGCCCCAAATAAACTGTCATCCCGGACTCTTAAATCAGGTATTTATGAATGTATTGGCAAATGCGATCGACGCCTTAGAAGAAAGCTGCAGCCAAGCACAAGACACCGGAAATACTATCTTTCCTACTATTACCATTCAAACTGAAACGATTGATGACAAGAGCATTTTAATTCGGATTAAAGACAACGGTCAGGGCATTCCCGAAGATCAGATTGTGCGTTTGTTTGACCCATTTTTTACCACAAAACCCGTAGGTAAAGGCACAGGTTTGGGTTTATCAATTTCGCACCAAATTGTCGTTGAAAAACACAACGGCAAATTGCAGTGCCTCTCCGAACCCGGTAAAGGTAGTGAATTTATCATCGAAATTCCAATTAAGTAGAAGGAAAAAGGAACAGTGCTGGACGCAGTACGATATCCAGAAACCGGGTTTTTTGGAAAAACCCGGTTTCTTTTGGCTGCAACGTGGGTATCTTGTAGGGTGCGTCGCTACCAGATTTTCTATTTTAATTGCAGATGGGAGGGTAGCGACGCACCATACGGTATCTATTTATTCTGGAAATTAAAAACTAAACTGAGTCCGCAAATTCCCCACAAAAATTGTCGGGTTGTTATCGAAATTATTAGCATTCCAGATCGCATAAAATGCCGGTACGAGCGAAATATTCTCGGTGACAGGCAAATAATAAGTGGCTTCAATTTCGTACTGGTTGCCACCATTTCCCCCGCCCGAAACCAGAAACCTCCGACCGCCAGTAATGTCAAAAGGTACTAAAAATGAGGCTGTAAACACAGCTCCTTTTTTGAATAAATCAGGAAGTGCAAATCCTAACATATAAGATTGAGTTTTGATCGTGCCGTCGGGTCGGTCAGTCTTGGGAAATATATTGGTTTCGGCGTAGCCGTAGCGGCCGAAAAGACCGAAACGGCGGCTGAGCGACCAATCGAAATTAAAGCTATAAGTATTGGCAGTAGCATTGCCGAGACGGCCACCGAAACCGTCATCTGCCAAACCGTTAAGGGGCCTGCCATTCGGTGCTCCGATTAGCCCGCCAATTTGCTGGATGTTGGAACGGCTGTACAAAAACCGCAAATTTGCCCGATCGCTCGGACTGAATGTTAGTTCGGCGGTACTCGTATTTGTCCCACCAAACAAGCCTTGAGACGGATTGGAAGCGGAATTAAACACCGAACTGGGCAAAAATTCCATACTCTCGCCCAAATAGCCTAAACGCAGTTTCAATCGGCGGCTGATATCCCACAAAGCCAAAGCACCTGCGCCGCGTTTGGTAGCAGTTAACAAAGTGCTATTGTTAGAATTAAAACTGCTCGCACCGTCCACGAAAAAGCTAAAATTATTGTTGTCAAAGTAGCGGTAAAAATTAATTCTCGGGCCGATTACTAATTGCAACCTGTTGCTAACCGGGAACTGATAATAAAGTTCTCGCAGGATAACTTCATTGGGATTCACCCCAGCAGTCTGGTCGAGAAAAGGAGTGCCAAAGGTATTAAAAAGACCCGGAGAAGTATACTGATTTGCTGGTGAATTTCCGTTACCTACAGCTAGCTGTGTAACCAATTGGTCTTTGCCTGTAAAAGAAGTAGTGAGGGTTAACCAAATTAAGTGGCTGAAAGCAATTTCTGGGTCGTCCACTCTCTGCACGATCGGTCTGTTGGTGACAGGATCGCGTCCGGCTACTCGATCGAGCGGAGCAGCATTTCCATCTATTGCTTCAACTCGGACTCCCTCGCCCGCAAAAGCTCCACTCAGATTAAACCAAGCAAATCCGTTGAGTTTAGTAGTAGTTGAAAATTGGTTGGCCTCCAATTCGGCCGTGCGGGCTTCTAAAGCATCTACTCGACCGCGCAATGTAGCTAATTCTGCTGCAAATTCTTCTTGCAATCTTTGCAAAGCAAGTAAATCTTCTCGCTTGACTAGATTACCAGTAGAACCGCCAAGTTGTTTGGTAATTTGGTCTAAGCAAGCGTTTAATCCGGCGGCGAATTCATACCGAGTCATTGCGCGATTGCCTCGGAATGTGCCGTCTGGATATCCCGCAATGCAGCCGTATCTTTCTACTAGGGATTGCAAGGCTTGAAAAGCCCAATCTGTCGGCCGCACGTCGGAGAGTTGGGAAACAGAAGTGACTTGTGCTGCGTCTTCTTGTATGCTGAGGTCATCAGCGGTGCCCGTCTCGCTGCTGATGTCGGCAACTTTGCTGGCTTCAGCAACTTGTTGAGACTGAGGAGAGTTTGCAATTTCTAACTTCTGTGGAGGCAATTCGCGAATTGCCTCCGTTATTTCTGGGGTGGTTGTTGCACGATCGACTGTGGCTATATCTTGTTTGGGTAAAGCACGATTCACCCATGCTATATCTGTTTGAGGTAAAGCACGATCGACTGTTGCTGCATCTGTTTGGGGTAAAGCGCGATCGACTGTGGCTATATCTGTTTGGGGTAAAGCGCTATTTACCCATGCTGCATCTGTGTCGGGTAAAGCACGATTCACCCATGCTATATCTGTTTGAGGTAAAGCACGATCGACTGTTGCTGCATCTGTGTCGGGTAAAGCACGATCGACTGCTGAGTTAGTCTCTGCGGTAATCGCCGCTAACTGCGGTATCTCAATCTTACCTGCTGCCAGCGCTGCGTCTGGGGTAGCCGTAGGGACGGCACTCGCTTCTAGCGCAACTTCTGGAGTTGAGGTATCCTGAATTTGAGCTGTTGCGGAGATCGGCCCCAAAGGCACTGCCGCACCAGAAATCAAGAAAGACAGCCAAAAAGCTTTAACCGAGGTTGCATTATTCACCATAAAACTCACACCACTTGTTGAAAATTAAATCTGGCCAAGCTTAACCGATAAGCTTGCTTATAAATGTATTTTTTTTAACAAATTCTTATAAATAGTTAAAACTATTTTAGGAAGCGAGCGATTCCCAATCACTAATCACTGATGACTACTGACTCCTGACTAATTCCCCAAATGAAGTTTTTATTAGTTACAGATTTAGACAACACGCTAGTCGGAGATGACGAAGCAACTCAAGTTTTAAACCAGCGCTTGCAATCAAAATTGCGATCGCAAATTTGTTTGGTTTACGCTACCGGGCGTTCTTATGCTTCAACTTGCGAATTAATTGCCCAAAAGCAACTGCTAGCACCCGACTATTTGATCGCAGGTGTAGGCAGCGAAATTTACAAAGACGGCATCCTCGATTTAGATTGGGCGGAATATCTTTCTCAAGGCTGGGATAAAATGGCGATCGCCTCTTTAGCGCAGCAGTTTTCCCAGCTTAAACCCCAATCCCCAAAAGAACAAAATCCTTGGAAAATCAGTTATAGTCTGGAACCAGCAGCAGAAAATAGCTCGACTGTCCAGGCTTTGCAGGAAAAGTTAACTGAATCGGGACTGCCAGCTCAAATCATTTTTAGCAGCAATAGTAATGTAGATATTTTACCACAAACTAGCAATAAAGGCAATGCCCTTACTTATTTACAAAAGCGCCTACAAATTCCCTCTGAGGCAACATTAGTTTGCGGTGATTCTGGCAATGATATCAGTATGTTTGAACAGGATGTCCGGGGAGTAATCGTCGCTAATGCTCTGTCAGAACTCTTAGAATGGCATCGCGAATGCGGCACTGAAAATCATTATTTAGCTGGTTATGCTTGCGCTTGGGGAATCATGGAAGGAATGGCATATTTTTGGGAATTTTGATTGCCAAAAATTCCCTTTGGTTTGTAGTGAGCAGTCAAGTCCTCAGTACAAACGCACCCAAAGCACCCCAAGTCCTGCAAACCGTTAAAATCTGTTCAGGAATCTCAACCGCGTATCGATCGAACCTGCGAGTTGCGATACCATCACCCTGTACTGCTTGATCAAAACTAATCGAACTTAACTTTAGTTACCTCAAGCGAGTTGAAGTTTATTTCCTCGCCTGTTGGGTGGAACTGCTATGCAAATACTAGACAAGTCTAGACATTTGCTTCTTACTTCATCGGGAGCATGGGAGCGGCTATCCCTCGGTAAGCTTTCACGATTTAGCCAACCGTGATAACATTATCGCTGCGTTCAAATCTCTGTCCATCGAATGACCGCAACTTCCACAGTTATAAGTTCTTTCTTTCAGCGGCATATCTTGGATTAGTCCGCAATTTGAACAGGTTTTGGTTGACGAAAACCAGCGGTCGGCAACAATCACTTTACAACCAAACTTTTTAGCTTTGTATTCTAGCTGACGTTTGAATTCGTGGAATCCACAGTCAGCTATCACCATACCGCAAGTTTGTGGTTTTTTAGCATTCCACTGACATTCAAATCTTCTACTACTATCGTTGCGTGGTTTTTGCATAAGTAAGTAGTGATTTGATGGAGAGTATTCTTTCTGAGGTTAGCTATTTTTGCATGGTGCTTCGCTAGCTGAATTTTGGCTTTATGCCTATTGTTGGAGCCTTTTACTCTTCTAGCAAGAATTTTTGACAGTCTCTTGAGTTTTAGGATATGTGATTTGTAGTGCTTTGGGTTCGGAAATACTACGCCCGTTGAAAGTGTAGCCAACTCTTTGACGCCCAAGTCAACTCCTACAACCTCATGAGTTTTGATTGTCGGCTCATGACTTTGTTCGTAAGCGAACGCAATAAACCAACTATCGGCAGTGCGCGAAATAGTAATTGACTTGCAAGTTGTGTGAGGCAATCCTTCATGAGTTTTCACCCAGCCAATTGTCGGCAACTTTATAGACGTACCGCCCACAGGGATAGGCTTACCGCCTGCATCAACAGTAAAAGAGTCGTGATGCCCCTTCTTTTTGAACTTAGGATATCCACCTTTTTTTGAGAAAAATCTCGAGAACGAATCTCCAAGATTATCAAAGGCGTATTGAGTTATTTTCTGACAGATTCCCGTCTCTTTGATCCATGTCAATTCAGGCTTCACATGGTTGTTGAAGAATTTCTTGAGCAGATATTTGTTGGGCTTCAATCCATCTTGATAAAGGCTGTTCCAAGTAGCCAGTCCCCAATTGTAAGTAAACCTCGCTATACCAGCGTGTTTGCTCATAATTGTTGCTTGACTTTTGTTTAGCTTTAATTTTGTTTTGATGGACAAAAGCATTGTTCGACCTCAACACTGAATTTCTTTGTTGCCTGAGTTTGACAGATATTGTACGGGCTTGTCAATAGCATTTGTTAAATTATCTTTAATTTCTTTGGAATAGTTTCGTAGTCCATATAGGCGACAAGAGAAGCAGTGGATTATGGCCATTAAATCTTCCACTAATTCCTGCTGCGGAGACAGTGACTCCTGATTGGCGACGACAACTTCACATCCAACTGATGCAGCAAGTTCCTGGACGAACTCAAAGGCGAAGCGGCACATTCTATCCTTGTGTGCGATTACTATGGTTGATATTTCGCCTTTAAGCATTGACAACATAATTGCTAGAAACTTTTTTCGCTTGAAGTTCAGTCCGCCGCCGATTTCTGATATCCAGTCATCGACGACTAACCCTCTACCCAGACAGAAAGCTTCCATTGCCAGCATCTGATTTTTTAGTTCGGACCTTTGTCCGCTAGAAGAAACTCGACAGTAGACGATGACCTTCCTGTTGGCTTCTATGGGTCTGAGTCCGCTGGCTACTAGAAGGTCGTCTTCTGTGTAGAATCGATGACCTGACAAGGTGCGCTTAGCTGGTAGCTTCCCTGTTGCGTCCCAACGCTGGAGGGTTTTCACTGAAAGTCCAAGCTTTTTTGCAAATTCGTGGGGCTTAAACATGGTAGACTTGTCGTAGTTTGTCGATAAGTGTACCATTTTGTTGATTTAATCGCTAGCTAGGGTCAAGCTCACATCTTGCACCATTCTCAAGAAAAGGCTAATTGAGAATGGTGCAAGATGTGAGGTGGAACGTAGTGGAGGGAGTCGGCTATCCCAAGATAAGTCGCCTATTCCTCGATCGCCAAAGGTTCTATAGTTAAGTTGAGCGCCTAAACCTAAATTACTCTCTCTATAAAAACTTATCTTTCTAGATGAACAAGATGTAGGTTGAGTCAACTATTTGCCCCTTTAGTTCAGTTCGCCAACGCACCGCCACATGGAACAAAATACTTTACCCGTAGAGGTGATTCTCTCTCACCCCCGCCAATATTTAGGTAGCCTGCGGCTGGATTGGACGCCACAACCGGGGAACTATGTAGATTTAGAGGGACAAACCTACGCTGTTTTGGAACGCCACCACCGCTATCAACTCAAATCCGGCCGCTACCGACTGCAAAAAATTGCCCTGTACGTGCAGTCGGCCACACCGCCGACGGAAAGAACTTTTGTAAGCGGCATCTGGGTTATCGGAGATGCTAGCTGTCGCTTTAATGCTCGATCGGAAATTCTGCGCTGTGCTGTCAATCCCAATGGCCCGTGCAACGGCTGCTGCGATTACCAAAAGTCTTGAACCATCAAGTCAATCGATTTTAGATTTTAGATTTTAGATTTTAGATTTAAGCATTGACCCCACGGATAAATTCGGGGGCGCCTTTATCGGATACAGGTTTTTTATTTCACCGGTCCTGAGTCTGCTTTCGGAATGAATCCGGGGGCTTGTATCCTGGATGCTTTCGGTCAGTACACAATTCCACCTCGCCCAACCGAGAGAGCCGAGAATCTCGGCGTCTCCCTCAATTACAAGAAACTATTACAACCAACTAGCAACTCTGGAATCGAATTTAACTTCTTCAGGAACGCGGTAATCTATCTTCTGATAGCTGTGGAGCACGTCGCGAATGCCAGTATGAATCAAATTTTCTATGTGCAGCAACTGTTCTGAAGAACAGCGAACCTGAACTGTTTGGTTGGACACAGACTCGCCGGAGTCGATCGCAGTATATCTATTAGGAACTCGGCTGAGCACATAAGCAATTAAATCTTGTCTCAATCCCGAACACGAAAAAGCTTGTTGGTAGGGGTGCTTCGGATAAGACTCCAAGATTATTTCTACTTCCTCTGTGACTACAGCTAAGGTAATATTGACAAGATTTTTCTGCATTTTCCCTGTCCCCAAAGACTCGTTAACTAATATTTTTGTGGCCGTTCTCGCTCTCGTCTGATTTCTCATGAATTTTAACCCGCTAATACCGCCAATCGGTCTTCGGTCATCACCAGCTCGAACTCGGAACTTACCTCTTCTATAACCCGCAGCACGTAGCAGGGAATCTTGTCGGATAAAATAGCACTTGCCACCGTACCAGTGTGAATTTCTAAGACTGCTTCAGCAGGAGATTCAAACATCAGTCGCTGTCCCGGAAACATCACTCTTTCAAAGTACCAATTAGGAATGTTCCCAATCCGAACCACCTGAACTAGGTTGGTAACATTTGCGTAATAGCATAGAATCTGGTTGTTACCTTTATAAGATAGCTGATCGGACATTTAAAAAATCTCCACACTATTTCAAAAACTTACTGAGATTTGGCTTTGCCTGTTAGTGGCCATTGCGAGTTTGGCTCTTGATCAAACGACCGACTTATTTTTGGGGTGTTATTCGAGAGCGCGAATCACCTCTTCAGTTATTAATTTTTTTAGCATTGAGTTATCCTGCCAACACTGAGATGTCGGCCGCAGAATCCCCGTTTTTCCCGGTTAAAAAACCCGGTTTGTTTGGTATGCAGTGCGCCACTCCTGACTTATTTAGGTTAATTGTGCTGTGGCACGAGTTAATCGAAAGTACCGTCACTGCGCTGAACTCTCCTGACAACAGGTTGGCTCTTTGGCAGCGGAATGGTGCTGAGAGTGCGATCGACCTTGAGATCCAGAGCTAGGAGTAAACTTTATCTAAAAAATATGAGGAAATTATGAAGACCATCATTTTTTTTGATAAATATACTTTTGCTCAAGCAGGGATTACAACACTTAGGCAAAAACCGGGTTTTTTAGCCAAAAACTTGGCTGCATCTGTGCTCCGGGGTTAAAAAACCAGGTTTCTGAGGGAACTCGGCGTAAATCTTGGATTAGCAAGCTGAAACCGGGTTTTTTACCAAAAAACTTCGCTGCATCTGTGATCTCGGATTAAAAAAAATCGTTCTTGAGGCCCATCTGTGTAACTTCTGGAGGAGTTATTCTGCCTGTAAATATGGTATTAGCCGATCGGCTTTGCAGGTAACAAAAAACCCCGACTCCCTGAGATCATCTCTAGAACTTCTAGGGAATCAGAGTTTAAATTAACCAATCACCGATCCATCTCAAAGCTAAATCAAAAAAATGAGGAAATTATGAAAATAGCAGGAAAAACTAGAACTTTCCTGGACGCATAAACCCGGTTTAATAACATAATTGCGTGATTTTTGCAAGAATCAAGGGAATGAGAAAGGGGATTTTCGATCGTCATCCGGCTTTAATGCCCCTTTGATTCTGCCGTCGGGCTGGGCCGACTTTGTTTGTCTAGTAGCGGTTTCAAATGCCGAGTTTGATATCCTATCTGCGATCGCATTTTACCCAAGTTTAAAGCAACGGTTCCCAACCCAGAATTTCCGCCACTTGCTGTGCCAAACTCAAAGGATCGAAAGGCTTGGCAATCACCCCCGCTACCCCCAAATCAGCAAATTCGCTCAAATCCATCGCCTGCACCTTAGCCGTCAGGAAAATCACCGGAATCCCGCGAGTAGCCGCATTGTTTTGCAGCAAACCAAACAGAGTAAGTCCGTCCATATCCGGCATCATCACATCTAGCAGAATAGCGTCAGGGAGTTGAGTTTCAGCTAAAAGCAATCCTTGGCTGCCGTCGGGCGCGCTTAGTACCGTCCAGCCGCCTAAATGTTCCAGACACGCCTGAATCACGCTGCAGAGGTTTTTTTCATCATCGATTACCAGAATGCGCTTTGCTGACATAATTAAAACTCAAATTTTAAATTAATCATGGTAAACCGAAAAAAAACTTACGCACGCTGCCTCATCAACCGGGTTTCTTTACAGATATAGCAGAAGGAAGAAGCAATAAAATTAACAGTTTCAGCACTTAAAAACGTCCTAATCGTCGGGCGCGGTTGCTATATTATGCCGCTCACCTACTTAAACCGAGAACAGAAAAATCGATATATAGCCCTTGCAAACTCATTCTCCCCGCGTGCGTTGCGAGGAACGTTAGCTTTCGCGATGTCTTATGAAAGCAATCTCAAAACTCCAAACTTTTTCCCCCTTCGCCTTCCAACTGTGCGGGCACTGTGAAATAGAAACTGCTTCCTTCTGAGAGAACACTTTCGACCCAAATTCTGCCCCCGTGCTGCTGTACTATGCTGCGACAGATAGCCAAACCCAAACCCGTACCTCCTTTTTGGCGGGAGTCAGAAGCATCCACCTGTTGAAACCGTCCAAAGATAGTTTCTAGTTTATCAGCAGGAATCCCCCGCCCTCGATCTTTGACTTCAAATAAAACCCGTGAAGCGTAGCTATCCCGTAGGGAATCGCCCAAATCTTCAACCCTGACAGTTACTGTACTCCCTGGAGCCGAGAATTTAATCGCATTGCTCAACAAATTTACCAGGAGTTGAACGATTCTGTCGGGGTCAGCCCAAATTTTTGCTGTTTGGGGCAAAATCGACAAATCAATGTTATTTTCAGCAGCCAAAGAAAGTACAGATTCTGCAGACTTCCGCATCAAAACCTGGGCATCGCACCACTGCTTGACGAGGATAACTTGGCTTGATTCGAGCCGCTCTAAGTCTAGAATATCGTTTACCAAACGCACTAACCGTTCGGTATCGCTCGAAGCGATTTCTAACATCTGTTTGGCAGTTTCCGGTTTATTTTTTAGTACCCCAGCCGCCAGCAAACCTAAAGAACCGCGAATCGAGGCAAGCGGCGTTCTCAGTTCGTGGCTGACAATCGAAATAAACTCATTTTTCATTTTTTCAATTGCCCGACTTTCTGTGATATCTGTGACTGTGCCGACGTGACCAATTAGTTGATCTCTGTCGGAAAAAATCGGAGCTGTTTTAAGCCGACAAAACCGGATGGTTCCGTCTCGCTGGATGTGGCGGAATTCGCAGGAAAATTCCCCATCTAGCGATCGCGATTGGGGCCACTTAGACAGAATTAGTTTGAGGTCTTCGCGGTGAACAAACCGCATCCAGCCGTTTCCTAAAGCTGCTGCCGGTGTGAAGCCACCAATTGCTTGACAGCGAGGATTTGTATAGGTACATTTCCCCTCAGTATCGATTTTGAAAATACCCACGGGGGAACTCTCGCTCAGAGAGCGAAATAAAGCTTCGCTTTCCCGGAGTTCTGCTTGAGAGCTTTCTAGTTCTCTGGTTCGCTGCAAAACTCGCATTTCTAACTGTTCGTTGAGCTGTTGGAGGGCGGCTTCAGCAAATTTGCGATCGCTAATATCCCGGTGCACTGATACCCAGTGGGTAAACTCACCATTTTTGTCCGCTATGGGGACAATGCTCATTTCTACCCAAAATTCCGTCCCGTCTTTGCGGTAATTGATCGAGTCAACCCGCACCGGCTGCCAGGTTTTCAAAGCTGTCCGAACTCGATGGAGACTGGCGCGATCTGTTTTTTGTCCTTGCAAGATGCGCGGCGTTTTGCCCACAACTTCTTCTAGCGTATAGCCGGTCATCCGCGTGAAAGCTGGGTTGACATAAAGAATTCGCGGGCCCGGTTCCTCAATCGGTTCAGCTTCGGTAATTAACACGGCGTCGTTAGTGGTGGTGACTACTAATTCCAACAGGCGCAACTGTAATTCTCTAGCTTTGCGATCGGTAATTTCTGTAACTGTTCCCACCATCCGCACTGCATCGCCGGCTTCGTTGTAAAAAAACTTACCTTTCCCCTCCATCCAGTGAATGCTGCCGTCGGGCCAAACCACGCGGATTTCGTGACAGAAATCTCCTCGGTGGGCGATCGCCTGATTTATAGCATTCTCCATACTTTTTAAATCTTCTGGGTGAACGCAAGCTGCAAAACTTTGATAAGTTCCGGCAAAAGTGCCCGGGATCAACCCAAACAACTCTTCGTGTTCCCTCGACCAAACTATGCGATTTTTCTGCACGTCCCAGTCCCAAAATCCAATTTTGGTAGCCGACAAAGCTAAGCTGAGTTGCTCATTGGTTTTCCGCAACTCAATGCTAGTAATAGCAACTCGAAGTTCTCGGGCTATTTCGATTTCGCACGGCTGCCAAGGCAAAGATTTTGACCTCACAGTTTCTTGCCACAACTCAAAGGAAATGCGAGGAGACATCAATCGGCTGCCATCCGCTTTAAGTTCAATTTGCCCCTCTGGTGGACCTGCCCAGTTGACAGTTTGAAGTGCTTCGGGACGGAACCACAAAATGTAATAATTTTGCATCTCGGACATGGCAAGTACCAGCAAACCGCTAGCAACTTCTTTAAACTTCTCGGCGGGCGGATACAGTTTTGAGAGAGAATCTGTATAAAAAACCTCATTATTTATTTGAGTTTTTATCCAAGCAATTAAGTTTTCGATTTCTACCAATTCCGGGGTTTGCCCGATGGTTGTTAAACTTTCATTTGCACACACAACTCCACCAGTAGCACCCACTAAAGCCAGCAATTCATCTCGGTATGTTAGTAAACCTTCTACAAAGCAGTTTTTTTGATAAATTTCCGTAATAAATTTTTGGCAAAGTGCTTTTAAATAAATTGCATATTCCCGGTCTTCGCTATCTTTTTTGTAGCTGAGTTCTAGATTTACAAACTTGGCTAGCAGTTCGCAAGCGGTTCTTGTTTCGTAGTTGACATACTTTCGTGTTGGGTGGTGACAGGCGATCAATCCCCAGAGTTTTTTATCTTTGATTAATGTCACTGTCATGCTAGCGGCAACGTTCATATTTTTGAGATATTGAACGTGGCAAGGCGAAACTGTTCTCAACAAAGAGCCACCCATATCTAAAGGGCGACCCGTCAGCGGATTGCAGTGAGGAATTAGTTCTACAGGCTGACAGTTAATATCGGGAATAAACCGAATTAAATTCATGTGGAAGAGGTTTCTTGCCTGGGCGGGGATATCGGTAGCCGGATAGTGCAGTCCCAATAAAGGAGCCAAACTTTCTACTTTGTCTTCGGCTACAACTTGTCCCGCCCCGGTGGCATCAAATTGATAGACGATCGCTCGATCGAAACCGATGATCCTCCGCACTTCTTCAACTGCTGTCTGACACAGCACTTGCAGGTTTGGTGTTTTGTGGATTTTGTCGATCGGCTCTTGGACTAAATTATAACAATTGAAACAATCGCTCGTTTTTGGGGAAACCACCGACTCTAGTTCAACAATTAATGCTGAATTTGATTGATGTAGCGTCCCCTCAAAAAAAGACTGGCGGTCTTGACTTTTGAATGATAATCTGATACCGTTACGTTGTTGGTCGTTTTCAAATAAAGCTTTTTCAATAGCCTCAATTTCCTCAGTCTCGACAAATTCCTCTAAAAATTTATCCAAAAGTTGTTCGGGGTAAAGGCCCATCGCCTCAAAAGTATTGTTGCTAACTTGCAAAATTTTCAACGCCGGAGATTCCAGCACCAAAAGGATGCCGTGAGGTTGAATGGAACCCGGGGCGTAAATTAGTTCGCAGTCGCTGTTATTGAGAGTGCCTGTGTCTGAGGACAATACCATTGCTTTCATCTGATTAATACTTCTCTAAATTAGCCTGTGTTCTCGATCGGCGGGCAAGCATCAATCAACAGCACCGCGTCGCAATCACACAATCTAACAATCCCCAGTCTTGGCTAAGGCTTCCTGAGTTGTTTCGGACACGCACTGCATATTTGCTCCTAGTTATCCCATTAAAAAAAAAGAATACAAGTGTAGGTACGCGATCGAAACCCATATCTCATCAGTCATTCCCACTTCTTCAATTCTTTAATTCTTTAATTTTTTAAATCTAAAATGGGATTAGCGCTGTGCCTGAGCCAGTCTGTTTCTCAGTTGAGTCCGCTCCAAACGATTCAGGAGGCGAGCAATCAATTCCGGTTTCACGATCGGCTTGTTCACGTAGTCGTCAGCACCTGCGACAAACATTTGGCGCACTATTTCCGATTCGGAATGAGCTGTCAAAAATAGCACGGGGAGCTTGCTCCAGCGCAAATCGTTGCGAACTGCCAAACACAGCTCGATACCGCTGTAACCGGGCATCTCCACATCTAAAATTAGCAAATCGGGACAAGTCGTTTCGAGTACCTCCCAGAACTTTTCGGGATCGTCCAATGTTGTTACTTGAAATCCCCAAGGTTTTAGAATCACTTGCAGTGCAGCCAATAGATGCACGTCATCGTCTACCACCATAACTTTAGCTTCAGCAGGGCCGGTCTGGTCGAGAACTTGGGCGACTGCTTTGAGTATATCTGCTGGGGGCATAGATTTGTGTAAAAAGCCCGAAGCTCCCAAACGAGCAACTTCTATTCGATCGCTCAATTGATTGTGCCCGCTAAAAACCATCACCGGAATTTCGGGTTTTTCACGGAGGAGTTCGGCTAGGAGAGAAAGTCCGTTTTCCTGAGCTTTGGAAAATGTCAAATCCAGCAAAATCGCGTCGGGAGGCTGTTGAGAAATCGCATTTCTTGCCGCTTGCGGAGAGTTGGCGACTTCTATCTGGAAGCCGGAACCGGATGCTACTGTTTTGAGTCGATCGCTCCCAAAATTATCATCCTCAACAATCAGCATTCGGCGCTTTTGGGAAACCGCAGGAACCAAATCGCCTTCTGGTTCGGGCGACGGGCGATCGAATATCTGTTTGATCTGATGCAGAAAGCCTTCAATCTGCTGAGCCGTATCCGGTTTCCAGATGTTTTCAGGCTTGAACAAATGTTCTATCTGGCGCGCAACTTCCGAACCTTTCGGCAGCCCTAACGTTCCCAAAGAACCGACTAATTTGTGAGCTTGAGCCTGGGCTTCCTCGCGCACTTCGCCCTCCAAGCTTCCGTTTTTCAGTTGAGCGATCGCGCGATCGAATATCGCCACCTTTTCTATAAAATTAGCTTTTAAATTTTCCCGCATTTGGGCAATCGCATTCAAGACTTTGAGACGGCGCTCGTCTTTGTTTAATTCCTGGCTCGACTCGCTGGATTCAGGAGATAAAGTCTCTTGAGTCTTAGCAGTTTCTGCCGTTTCCTGCCCAACTTGTTGGCTCTCAATCTCCTCCGGCAGACTTTTGAGCCGATAGCCCAATCCGTACACTGTTTCCACTAAATCTACTGTCATCCCGGCTGCTTTCAGCTTCTGCCGCAGCCCCTTGATGTGAGCGGTAACGGCTTCTTCTTGAGGAAATTCGCCGGCCGACCAAATGCGATCGAGGATGGCGCTGCGACTGAAAATGCGCCGAGGATTTCTCAGGAAAAGTTCTAGCAAATTGTACTCTTTGGGAGTCAAGTGCAGCACTTTTTCGGCATAAGTTACTTCCGTAGTGTCCGGGTTGACTTGCAGTTTTTCCCATGTTAAATTTGTACTCGACAAAGTTGCCTTACCCCGGCGCAGCAAAGCCCGAATTCGAGCGATTAATTCTTCGAGATTAAAGGGTTTGACCACATAATCGTCTGCACCAGCCTCTAAACCTTGGACTCGATCGTTGCTGCTATCTAGCGCTGTCAGCAGTAAAATCGGCATTTGGCAGCCGGACGATCGCAATTTCCGACACAAACTAATGCCGTCGAGTTTAGGAATCAGCACATCCAAAACAATCAGGTCGTAATCGTATGCCTGCACCAAATGCAACGCTGTTTCACCGTCGGCTGCCGCATTCACATTGTAATTGTGAGACTCCAGCGCTTGAGTCAGCAAACTGACTGTAACTGTGTCATCTTCTACCAGCAGGATTTTCATAAACCTCACCTGTCATTCCAACTATTCTTAGAACTTTTTATCGGTTTTTGGGGCTAATTAAATAGCCTTTATACAACCCCCTTTAAAAATTCCCCACCTTCAGTATAACAAATAGTCTTTGACAAAGAGGATAATAGTCAATTATTATTTTTATTTTGTTTGTTTTCCTCTCCAAATATTTCATTAGATTCACGCTGGAATTTTATGGCTTTTTGGACTTCAGCGCCTGCTGAATCTTTTGAATCAGATATTGCGAGGAATCTTGATGTTTAACTAAGTCTTCCAACTCGGAAACCGTAACCTCGGCGTGTTCTGTCTCTCGAACTAAAGAATCAGCGGTAACACTTTTTATGCCTGCCAAAGGTTCTTGGATAGCGGTCAAGGAATTGAAATTTTTTTCCGCTATTAATTCTTCCAACTCTAACAGGGCCATTTCTGCGCGATCGATCTTGATCGTCACGGATTTAGCCACATTAGCACCCGCTCTTGCTGCCTCCGTGATTTCGTGAACTCGAAGTTTAAACCGGCTGGCAATTTGCTCCATTTGAGTCCCCAATTCAAAAGTTTTACTTGCCAGCCTGCCAATTTCTAGACTCACTTTGCTCAGACCGCTGGGCTGACTTCCCATTTGATTGGTCACTACAGCCACCTGTACTGCTAAATGCCTGACTTGTTCGATCGCCTCCCGGATGGTTCGGGAAGTGCGATTAACCGTTTCTAAATCATTAGCTATTGCTTTGCCCACGCCCAAAATTTTATCTGTATTGTTGCAAATAGAATTAGCGCCTTGAAAAGTAGCTTGAAATGCTTGGCGACCTTCGGAAGAAATCAGTTTCGCAATCCTCACAAATCGCTGATTCATTTGAGCAATTTCTTCAGCTTGTTTGACCAGTGCCACTTGCTGGGAACTGGGATTCGTATGCAATTTTTCTGTTTGACGTTGTTGGATTTTTAAAAGCTCATTATATTCGTGAACCTTAGCCTGTTCTTGTTGAAGTAGCGCCAAATACTTGTGTCTTTCTACTCGGTATTTTTGAATAACTTTGTTAGCTTGCGCTAAAAGTTTTGACTGGGCAATCACCAGAGTATGAACGTCCAAAAGGTGGTGGCTCTGGTCTTCCCTTACCACAATAATCGGTTCATAAATCAAGTCTTTGTGCCTGTGGAAAGACGCTTGGACGGCATCGTCAACTTTCCAGTTTTCCGAAAGCAGCAAAGGCGGAATTCTAATAAAATCTAACAAGGCTCGAATCGGGTGTGACCCGTAAAGTTCTACGCGATCGGGAAAACTCATTTGCTCTCGAAATTTGACGCGAGAAATCATGCCCAATACCTGTGATTCATGAGTAATAATGACTCCCGGCAGGTCTGGTTCTTGCTCAAATCTTTCAGCCACTACCTGTCCTAGAGTTGTAGCGCTCACTTGGAAGTCGTGACACGGCAGATGTCCGATCGTGAAATCGGGGGTGAGTTGAGTTGGATTGCTCATTTACCCGGATAGTGTTAAGTACAAGTTAACAAATTATATATTAATATTATACTGGAATAAGATTGTTGAAAGTAGTCAACGACCCAGCACGGAAGTGACTGGGCTTCGCGCCTAAAACTTCATTTTCAGTTGACCAGCCTGACAGTAATGACACCAAGCGGATACGTAGCTAGTCCCATGTTCTGTCGTTAAGGGTTAAACATTTTTATTTGGGTTAAGGACGTGCCATTAGCCGAATCAGCTCAGAAAACAAAGGCGCGTGCTAACTTCACCCCAGCAATGGGAGTGGAATTGCTTAGTTTCCATCAACAACCCAGTTCACAAACACAACCAGAAGCGATCGATTATACAGCCGTATCCCTTCCCCCCGTTTCCTCCTACCGCTTTCGCGCTCGTAAAGCGCTGAAGCGGGGGTCACTAGCCCAGAAGAAAGAGGACAACTAAGTAACCACACAAAATTAATTACATAAAGACTCCTTGCTAGGCAAGGGTTTCAGTAGAAATATTGTGTAATTAATTCGGAACTACTACTTATAGGGAGAAATTAGCTCTCGGACCCTGGGGCCTTCTATTACCTACTTTCTGACTACTGTCATCTCAACTTGTTGGATCGGCCACGCCTGTTGTGCCCCAGGTTCCGTCCTCACAACAGGGGCATTCAAATTTTGTTCTTTAACTGTCAACCGGGAAAATATTTAGATTGAAACCAAAAACCTTAAATCGGACTTTGCCGCTAGCAACCTTTGAGGCTGCTTACCAGTTGTTACAGCAAATGGCTGAAATCCCAGGGGCGATTTGGCTCACCGACGATGCGATGGCTGATTCTCAAAATCTGGAAAATTCGTCGGAAAGGTTTGCAGCAGTGGTATCAGAGCATTTTAGCGCCCTGCTGCGGGGCAATCTATTAGATGAGTTCGCAACCAACGGACACAAGCACAGCGAAAAAAATCTCCATTCGCAATTGAATGTGCAGTTGACTTTCGACCCCGGGGCGATCGCCAATTTCCTGTCTCCCCTCGCCGACAAACTCGCAGAAATAACGCCCGCACCCTCGTGGCAAATTGACATTCCCGCCCTCAAACAAGCAATTAAAAATATACAGCCCAACTCGGCAGTTCTCCAAAGCGAATTCACCCTAAATTTGCTGGATATTCTCGCTGCCAATGCCAGCCCAAATAATCGCCCGCCCCTACACAGCCAAACAGAAATAGAGGGAAAATCCGCACCCAAAGTTATAGATCCCGAAACACTACAAAGCCAGATTGCCGAAGCCGTCAATCAATTACAAATTGCCAGTCCCTGCATTTCATTTTGTCAGCCAGTGGAAGATGCTTTGCAGCAACAGCTTGAACAAGAGCGACTTTTGAATCAGGTGACAACTCAAATCCGCCAGAGTTTGGAATTGCCTGTAATTTTGTCAAAAGCAGTCGAGCAAGTGCGAGAGTTTTTGGAGGTCGATCGCCTGTTAATTTATCAATTTGAAAAAGTGTCCGCGCCGCACAAGGGCGAGTTAGCTAAAGAAATACCTGCGGCGGTTTCTGGACCTGGCGAACTCCAAGAAAATTCCGCGTCTTACTTGTATTTAGGTCGCGTTACCTACGAAGCTTTAGCCAACGATGCTATCTCGTCTGTACTGAATTTTACTGAAGACGCGCAGTGTTTTACCCAGGGAGTCATTGACCGAGAGAAATATCGCAAAGGTTTGGCTTTGTGCGTCGCGGATGTGGAAACAACTTACTCTTCACAGCCTTGTTTTTTAGAGTTGATGCGACGGGCGAAGGTGCGGGCAAAGTTGCTAGTGCCGATCGTAGTTCAAGACGACTTGTGGGGGCTGCTAATTGCCCACCAGTGTACTTTTTGGGAGTGGGAAGAAAGCAAAAAAACATTTTTGCGACAAATAGCAGAACATTTGGCGATCGCCATTTACCAAGCCGAACTTTATGCACAAGTCCAGCAGCAAAAGCGCACCTCAGAACAGCGCGTAATAGAGCGCACGCGAGAACTGCGCGATGCACTGGTTGCCGCCCAGTCTGCCAGCCTCGCCAAGAGCGAATTTTTGGCAGCTATGAGCCACGAATTGCGGACTCCTCTCACTTGCGTCATCGGCATTTCCGACACGCTGCTGCGGTGGTCTTACGGCAAAGTTGGCAGTAAAGAAGTGCCAGTGCAAAAGCAGCGGCAGTACCTGCAAACTATCCGAGACAGCGGCGACCACTTATTAGAATTAATCAACGATATTTTAGATTTATCGCAAGTAGAAGCGGGAAAAGCAGTATTAAAAATTAGTGAATTTTCACTTTCTAAATTAGCTTCTCAGAGCCTGCACGCCCTCAAAGAAAAAGCTGCGGCTAAAGGCGTGGAACTGCTGCAAGAACAGCGGATAAAACAAGAGTGCGATCGCTTCATCGCTGACCCGCGCCGCTTGAGACAAATTCTCTTCAATCTTTTAGGAAATGCGATTAAATTTACTCCCGAAGGCGGGCAAGTCATCCTGCGAGTTTGGGTGACAGAAGATAAAAATCGAACGCCTGCAGTGCGGCAGCCCGGTACGGCACCTGCTGGCAGCACCGCTGTTTTTCAAATCAAAGATACCGGCATTGGAATTCCCGAAAATCAGCGATCGCTGTTGTTTCAAAAATTCCAGCAGTTAGATTCTCCCTACCGCCGCGAATACGGCGGCACCGGTCTGGGATTGGCTTTAACTAAACAGTTAGTAGAGCTTCACGGCGGTGCGATCGAAGTTAACTCTACAGTTGATGTCGGCTCTACTTTTACCGTTTTTATACCAATCCAAACTCAAAGCAAAGATGAATCCACAAAATTTAAATATGAAAAATCGAATTCATCTTTACCGCTGCATTCTTCCTCCTTGCGGGGCAGCCTCGTGCTCGTCGAAGAAGATGAAGAAACTGCCATGCTGATTTGCGATATCCTGACAGTCGCAGGAATGCAAGTGGTGTGGATGATTGAAGGTTCGGCGGCGGTGGAACAAATTGAACTTTTGCAGCCCAATGCTGCGATCGTCGCTATGCGTTTGCCCGGTATGAATGGCTGCGAAATAATTCACCAACTGCGCGAAAAACCCGCTACTGAAAATATCAAAATTCTGGCCTTAAGCGCTAATGAAATCCCCGCCGATCAGATATCTTTCGTGACGGCGGGAGCTAACGATTGTTTGGCTAAACCGATTCACCCTGAGCAATTGCTGGACAAAATTATTTCTTTAATGGCTGGGATTGGTAATGGGTAATACAATTTTAGATTTTAGATTTTAGATTTTAGATTGGGGAATGACCACTAATTTCAAAGGTGGTACCCGCCACGTGATTTATCCGTGGAATCAATCCAAAACCGAAAATCGAAAATCACTTATTGCCCCCGCATTTATCCGTGGGGTCGCCTCTAAAATCTAAAATCTAAAATCTAAAATCGATTGACTCATTGGATATAGGTTGGGATATGGTCTACAGTTACATTCTTTTTTTGAACTGGTATAATTTGTAATTCCCAATTACCAATTCCCCATCCGCAATTCCCCATGATTAATTGTCAAATTCCTACAGGATTAATTGTTTCTTGTCAAGCACCTGCTGATTCGCCGCTGCACGATCCGATCGTAATTGCGGCAATGGCTCGAACCGCTATCAATCGAGGTGCATCGGGCGTGCGGATTGACACTCCGGCTCACATTGCAGCGGTGCGAAAACAGATATCCGCTCCCATAATTGGGATTTGGAAGCAGCAATTGCCGGGATGCGAGATTTACATTACTCCTCGGTTTGAAGACGCGCGGGCGATCGCCGCTTCTGGAGCCGATATTATCGCCGTTGATGCTACTCTGAGAAACCGTCCTGCTGGCGGCGAAGATTTAAAGACATTAATCGCGCAAATTCACAGCGAATTGGGTAAATTAGTGATGGCGGATGTAGATACAATAGAAGCTGCGATCGCGGCAGCCGAAGCTGGTGCAGATACTGTAGCAACTACTCTTTTTGGCTACACTGCCCAGACGGAAAATTTGTCGCCGCCGGGATTTGATTTGGTTGCGGAAATGGTAGAAAAGCTTAAGGTTCCCGTTATCTGCGAAGGCGGGATATCGGGGCCGGAAATGGCTAAAAAAGCCTTGGATTTAGGAGCGGTGGCTGTTGTTGTGGGGACAGATATTACTGGGATCGATCTTAAGGTGACAGCCTATAAGTCGCTGATGGGGAAGTAAGTTCGGCAACGGATTCGCTCGACGGATGTAACGGATGTAACCGATTGAAGGAAGTTCGGCAACGGATTGTTTAACGGATGTAACGGATTGAAGGAAGTTCGGCAACGGATTCGCTCGACGGATGTAACGGATGTAACGGATTGAAGGAAGAAGGGAGAAGAAATATTCAGCGATAGAAATCGGTTGTAGGCACAGGAAACGCGCCAGCTAAGGGTGGGAAATATCGGGCGATTTCAATCGCCCTTTATCCGGGGAAGTTGCTAAATCAGTGCGCCGTTGATAAAGCTGCTAACTACAGCTAAGGCGATCGCCCCCAGTACCGCGCTCCAAAGACCCATCCGCAAGCTAAATCCTTCAACTAGCTTCGCAGCCGAGGCAAAAACAATCACGTTTATTACAAAAGCAAACGCGCCAGAAAGCAATCCCAGCGTCAGCAAGTTCGGCACGAAAAAAACTGCTTTCAGAATTGGCAAAATTAAAACATTCAACATTCCCAAAACCGCAGCGGAAATTACTGCTTTCGGTGTGCTGTCAATTTCTACGCCGATCGGGAGTTGAGAAATTAGCAGCAAGCTGCTGCCCGTCACCAGCCAAGCAATCAAAAAATCGATCGGTTCCACAGCGCCCCTACCTCCTTAACAGTTGAATTGTCAGAAAAACCTGATATTTAACATATATCTTATATACCTTAATTAAACAATCCGGCTGATTCGTCTGCCAATCGACAGAATTTATGTCTGTTACTAAAGAGTTAGAAGTTATAATCCCTGTAATCATCTGCCCAATCATCCGGATGGGGCCCGTATCAACCTGTTAGTTGAATAAAAAGAGCAGATTAATTAATATGGCTGGCGATTTTTCTTTTAACTCTAAAGTCCGATTCGACAAAAATGGCTTGGACAATGCTTCACGGCAACGCAGCCGATCGCTCCAAGTTATGATTTTTATGCTGCTCGTCACTACCTTGATGGCGCTACCAATATTTCGTCTAGCCGAATTGCAACTGGTACAGGGAGCCTACAACCGACAGCGGGCGGAAAATAACCGCATTCGCCCTGTTTCAGTCCCAGCGACTCGCGGTCAAATTTTAGACCGCAACGGCAAAATTTTTGCGGCCAGCCGCGTATCTCGATCGGTCTATGTGTGGCCAAAAGAGCGATCGGCCAAGGAGTGGCAAGAGATCGCCGCTACACTGGGCCCGATCGTCAAACTTCCGGCAGCCGAAATTATCAAAAAAATCGATGCCGCTGGCTACAGATCGGCCCTGCCAGTGCGAATTAGTAAGGATATCGATGTCGGTACTTTCGTCGCGTTGGGAGAACAAGCTAATACTTTGCGGGGAGTTGAAATTCGCGTAGAATCGAGCCGAGACAATCCCAACCAGCAATTAGCAGCTCACCTTTTGGGGTACGTCGGCGAAGCTAGTTTAGATCAATTAAAAGCTAATCCTGCATATCCTATGGGAATGATCGTCGGTCAAATGGGAGTGGAAAAATTAGCCAATTCAACTTTAGAGGGCGTTTGGGGAAACCGTTTAATCGAGGTGAATGCTAAGGGCGAAGAAATCCAAGATTTAGGTGTCAAAGACCCTATTCCCGGCAAACCGGTGCAGCTAACTTTAGATTTAGATATGCAGAAAACTGCGGAAAAAGCTTTGGGCGATCGCCTGGGTGCAGTTGTCGCGATCGACGTAAAAACCGGAGCTCTTTTAACAATGGCTAGTTGGCCGACATTTGACCCCAATATTTTCACCCGCAAGGTGACTCAAACAGAATGGGATCGACTGCAAGGGCCAGAAAAACCGTTTTTAAATCGAGCCGTTCAAGGTTATCCAGTCGGTAGCACTTTTAAAATTGTCACTGCTATAGCGGGGATGGAGTCGGGCAAGTTTTCTCCTGACTCGACTTTGGCCACTTCTTCTTCAATTAACATCGGCGGAATTTCTTTTAACGAACACAGTGGCGGTTACGGCGTTATCGGTTTCCGCGATGCTTTAGCCTACAGCAGCAATACGTTTTTCTATCAAGTAGGTATGGCTGCAGGTCCCGAACAAATGGCGAAATGGGCTAAAGCGATGGGCATTGGCGGTACTATTAATTTAGACCTTTTGGGGTTGGAATCCGCCAATCACGGTCAAGTTCCGATACCAGCAGAGAAACAGAAAATGTATGGTGAAGATTGGTACGTTGGCGATACAGTAACAATGTCGATCGGTCAAGGTTTGGTACTTTGTACTCCCCTAGAATTGGCTGTGATGGTGTCAACTGTTGCTAATGGCGGTTATCGAGTTCAGCCGCATTTATTGGCTTCTCAAACCAACACTCCTATTACCAAAAAAGTTCCCACAGGTATTAAGCCTGCAACTTTGAATGTTGTTCGCCAGGGATTGATTGACGTGGTGAAAAAAGGTACTGGCAAACGCCTGAATGATGGTACTATTCCTTTAAGTGCTGGTAAGACTGGGACGGTGGAAATGCCCGGTCATCCTGACAATTCTATGTATGTGGGTTTTGCTCCCGCTGACAAACCGGAAGTGGCGATCGCAGTTATAGTTGAAGGCGGCGGATTTGGTTCTGTATCGGCGGCACCAATTGCTCAAGAGGTATTCCGAACCTATTTTCAAAAGCAGGGCTTTAAGCCTACTAATAAGCCTCTCTAGTCATTAGTTAATTGTTGACTGTTGGCTGTTGACTGTTGACTATTGACTGTTGGCTGTTGGCTGTTGACTGTTCTCAGTTTGTCCCATACTTCGATCGCACTATCCTTGATATCTTGGGAAAGTGCGATCGATCAAAAGTTTTCCCCTACCAATCGTCTCACTTCCACGGTTGATAAATTCATCATTTGCGCTACCTGTTCCAGACTCATTCCAGAATTTAAGAGTTGAGTTACGAGGGGGGAAACGGCATTGTCGTGTCCGGCTCTTGGGATGCCAACGAAAGATAATTTGTATAAAATTGATAATTGTAGCAAGACTTTTCAAGATTGGCCTAATACAAGCAGAGGCGCGATCGCTCCTGCGTGAATAAAGTATGATGGATAGTGTAAACATAAAAGACGTTTACTAGGATAGTTATGGACGCTGAAGAATTGCTCAGACGCTATGCCGATGGCGAGAGAGATTTCTCGGGAATCAGCTTAGTCGATGCCAATCTAGCAAACATGAACTTAAGTGGCATCGCTCTCAGTGGCGCTGATTTGAGAGGTGCTAATTTGAGAGAAACCAATCTCAGCGGAGCCAATCTAGCTCAAGCTAACCTGAGCACTGCTAATCTCAGTCGCGCTAACTTAAGTAATGCTTGCTTAGAAGAAGCTGACCTCAGTGATGCTGACTTACTAGAGGTTGACTTGGAGGGTGCTAATCTGGCTCGCGCTAATTTGTGGGGAGCTGATTTGAGTGATGTTCAGTTGATTGATGCTAATTGTACATCGGCAAATTTTAGCATAACATTCTTGGTTGACGCGAATATTGAAGGTGCTAACTTTCAGGGAGCGCAGATAGATACCGCTATTTTCCAAATGCAAAGGATTCTGTTTACAGATATCATCAATCGTTATGCGGCTGGGGAAAGAAATTTCAGCGGCTTGATAGTAGAGAGTCCCAATTGCAGCCGGGAACGCAGGTCTTGGGATCTCGGACAATTAAAAGGATTGGATTTGAGCGGTATTATTTTGCGTAATAGTAGTATCCTAGAGCTCGGACCCTACATGAATGGAGTGATTTTGCGGGGGGCTGACTTGACTAGGGTTGATTTCGATCAAAGCAATTTTGAAGGAGCAGATTTGAGCAATGCTATTTTGCGGGAAACCCGTTTCTTCCAATCAGTTTTTGCCCATGCCAATTTGAGCGGAGCCGACTTGACGGGAGCTGGGTTCTCTGAGGGGAGTTTTTGGTGTGCCGATTTCAGTAGAGCCAAATTTAATAAGGCAAGAATAGGCAGTTTCAGCTTTATCTGCAATAATTTGACGGAGGCAACCTTCAAGAAAGCTAGATTGCACAGTGTTTATTTTGAAAAAGCCAAGTTGACCAGAACTGACTTCCGGGAAGCCGATTTTGGTGTGAAAGATAGTGTTTTCGGGGGCGACTTCCGAGATTGCTATTTTGAGGAAACCCTGATGCCCGATGGCAGCGTGCGAAACAATAGCTAAAGTAAATAGACTTCTCCTCAAACGTGAGTTCGACGGTCAATCCGACGGGAATTGCGATTTCAACAAAGTCTATTTCAGCCAGCAGGTGAGCTATTGTGGAAGAACCTTCTGCACTTTCTTGAGCTGTAGGGTGCGTCGCCACCCTTAAATTTTAAATAATATCCACAATCTTTGAGCGACGCACCTTACCGGAAGCGTGAGCGTAAACAAACCAAAAACTCATAATAGTTGCAAGAGTTTGGAGAATTGGTATAAGTATTTGCTGTTTTTCAAAGATTGAGCTATTTTAGTAATATCAACATTTTTATTCTCAACAGATTCTAGAAATAAAGTCATGAACGAAGAAGAAGCAGAATGGATGAGAATATGCAACAGTAGAAAACAGTTGTGGTTGGAAGAAGTGCTGAGGCGCTATGAGGCAGGGGAGAGAGACTTTTCTCTGATTCAAGTGAAGTTGAGCCACGAGCAGTCTAATGAGCGCTACTTAAGTGGAGTGAACTTGAGTGGAGCTAACTTCAGGGAAAGTGACTTGGAAGCCCTGGTTTTTTACGGACAAGGAATCAATTTTAGTGGCTCAGATTTGAGCGACCTTGACTTGGCCTACGCACATTTTGAAGATGCGGATTCGAGTGGGGCTAACCTGAGCGGAGCTTGTCTGTGGCGGGCTAACTTTCGCAGAGCGGATTTGACTGGGGCAAATTTCAGCAGAAGTGACTTACAGGAGACTGGTTTTCACATGACTAATTTGAGTAGATGCAAATTTAGTGGAGCCGAAATGATTGACACCGGGTTTGGTTTTTGTGACTTAATTGATAGTGATTTTAAGGATGCTAAGTTTCAAAAGGGGGTGGGTTTTTATAAGTGTGACTTGACGAGAGCTAACTTCTTTGGCACTGACTTTGAAATAAGTGAAGTTAACGATCACAAACCTGGAAGGGTTGTTTTCAAAGACGTTTACTTTAAAGATACCATCATGCCTGATGGGGCTATTTGGAACAGTGAAGACTAATTCATAGCTACTATAGCACGTCAAAAGGGCGATCGACTAATATTGCTCTTTAGTAAATGCAGTATTAATGAAGATGAAGATTAGTTCAATTTTATTAAAAGTCAAGAGCCTGGTAGGCCTAGCAAGTTTTCCCGCCTACGTTGGTTGATTTAATAATATAAAGAAAGTTCACGAGCCGCTGTAACAGGGGCTCCAAGTGAATTAAGAGACACAAATACCTAGACGTTGGCACCCATCATTCCTCTCACTGCCATCGGGCATAATAGTGTGGCAGAAAATACATTCTTGTTCCAGCCAGTATTCGATGTCTACACCAGAAGCACCGAACAAATTACAGCGATACAAGTTGGTCTTCTCCACCAGGGTTTCATCTAACTCGGCACGTACCAACCTAGCATGGGTCAAGTCAGCTCCACTGAGGATCGATTGAGCGAGGGTAGCTCCATCCAGGCGAGTATGTTGCAGGATGGCGTCCTCCAGAGACACTTCAGCCAATTCGGCTCCAATCAGGTAACTTCGAGTGAAGTCAGTTCCAATCATCGAACCCTCCAGAAAAGCCCCGCAAAAATTGGCATTGCTCAAGATGGCTCCTTCCAAATATATGAACGCACTAACACGAATCCCAGCAAAGTTTCGATCCCCAGCAGCATAACGATCGAGCAATTCGGAGGCACTCATTTCTCTCCAGAATAGTCCTGGCATAGGTCGTCTTCTCCTAAATCTCAATTACTAAAAAATAAGTAAAGTAGTAGGGTGCGTCAGCTTAGATGATTTTGGATGCCCATTGAATCGCTACAAACTGACGCACCTTACTGTTAAAGGAACTGTAATGTGTTGAATATTTAGATATGTGCCAACCTATTTCATAATAGTTCTGCTAATATTAACTAATATTTCCTATGGAAAAAAACAGTGGTGGACGAAAAAGAGTCAACGAGAATCTACGACCTGCGAGAATTACGGAGACGGTATATAGCTGGAGAGAGAAATTTTTCGGGTTTCGATCTGAATAATTTTCATCTCTCCGAGTTTTTCCTGGTTGATATCAACTTGATCGGTGCTAATCTGGAAGACGCTAGTTTGGGGGGGGCTAATTTAATTAATTCTAACTTGAGCCATGCTAACTTAGAAAGAGTATGGCTGGATCAATCCTTACTGATTAAGGCAAAATTGAGCAATGCCAATCTCAGGAATGCTAAATTGGTTAATGTTGACTTGACTGGTGCCGACTTAACAGGTGCCGACTTGACGGGTACCGACTTGACGGGTGCTGTGCTGATTGACACTAATTTGACTGATGCCAATTTGACGGATATTAAAACAACAGAGCAGACTATTTTTCATCAAGTGACTATGCCTGACGGCAGGATTCAAAACGATTTAAACAGAACGTTGTCTGCTGAAGAATTGCTCCGGCGCTATGGCGAAGGCGAGCGAATTTTTCAGGATAAAATATTGCATCGTGTAGATTTGAGCGGTGCTGACTTGCGTGATATTGACCTGAGTCGTTCTCGCTTAAGCTATGTCAACTTTAGTTGTGCTTGTTTGGAAAATGTTGGCTTGGGAATGGCTATATTTTCTGATTTCAGAAATGCTCGATTTAGTCGGGATGAAGATTGGTTGGGTGTCTATTTTTTTTATTGCGATTTGAGAGAGGCTAATTTATCAGGAGTTGACATGAGTTATTCTCAATTCATAGGAAGCAACTTTTCGGGAGCTAAAAATTGTCTTTCTGGTGGTCTCCAAGGAGATGTATTCTTTTACCAGACTACTTGGACAGATGGAGAATTTATCCAGGGTCCAACGAGTGCTACTTACCACTGGCGTGGTGAGATTAGGGAGGGTGAATTTTAAATTGTAATAATTAGTCGTAGGAGTTACATCTGTTTCAAAAAACAGGACTTACGCAGAGCATTGAGAAAATTGTAATGTTTTGAACATTTAGATATCTCCCCAACCTATTTCATAATAGTTCTGCGTAAATCCTGAGCAAGTCGGACTTAGGGAGGTGGTGGAAACGAGAAATCGCTCTGTTGTTTAATTCGATTGCGAACATCTTCAGGAAGATTTGACAAAAAGTTAAAAACCGTGTCAGAACCCTGAGTATTCAGAAGATTTTCAAGCTGATCGATAGAAATCTTCCATGTATTAGGTCTTCGCCATTGTTCAGCACTTGTTATAGGCTCGCGGTTTTCACCTAACAGTTGATTAAGTGGGTTCGGGACTGCTGGTTGCCCGTTCCAGTCCGTGTAAGGTTCTGGTATATTGGGCGTAATGTATGTGTAACTGCCAAGAACATCTTGTACCCCAAAACTTGATTGATTGGAAACTAAGATTGTTTTCCATGCCCACCCAGGAATGCGAATTCCGTTAGCTTCTAAATTTGTAGGATCTGTATTTCCTTGATTGGGCGCTTCCGTAAGTAATTCAGGTGCTCTAGTTTTTGGCTGGATAGACCAATTCTGTTCTTTAGTATCAAAAACACCAGCAGTAATATCAAGTTTTTTGTTGTAATCAAAGATTAGCTGCTCAACTAATTTTGATTCAATTCTAGACCATGCAGGCGAAATATCTGGGTCTAATCTACCTCTGTTATTGGGGAAAAGTCGGTTATTGTCGAGCGCTTGCGGGATTAAGTTTGTGCTTAGGTAGGTAGCCTGAGCATCTTTCTCATTTCTGTTTCTATCTTGGTTAGGGATAAGATGACCTCTATCCAAACCCGTTCCTGTATACATTATCCCATCAATTCTAGGCCAGCTCGGAACTTGAGGACTACCAGGCAAGCCTGGATCGGTTATGAATGGAGTATTTGTTCTTCCCTCAACTCGATTTCTCCAAGAGCTGTCAACTTTCCAACTTACCCAGTTAGGAAGCCCAGTAACGGCATTATAAGATGAGGAATACTGAGGTTTTTCAAGCAACAAATTGGTTTGATATGGATTTTGCTCCGGGGCTTTAATATCCCATCTTGCTTCAGTTGGATTTCCCAATCTCAGGTGGTCGCTCTTAAAGAAGACATTATCTATGAAAACATGGTCTCCTCCTTCTAATTCAAACTTCAAAGTAGCTGGTTGCCCTCGGTAAAGCTGTGTCACTTCATCAGGAGTTTGCAAGTTAAGCTGGAAAGTTTCAAAACCTTCTCCACCAAATCCAATCTTATTAGCATTACCTAAGTAGATATTAGTAGCCAGATCGAGCTTTTCTGGGGTATTGACATTTTCGTTGCGGTTGAAAGGGAGTTTTTGCAAATTGCTTTTCAGGTCTATTGTGGTTTTTGCGATCTCTGTACCTGTTGTCGTTTCCAACGTGACCTTCAGGTTTCCTTTTTTGACAGGAGCATGAACATCAAAGCGTAAATTTCCCCAATCGGGAACAACAAACCGATTGTGAACAATTTCTTTGACTCCGTTGGCTCCTAGTTTAAAGGCATAGTCTGTTTCGCTTTTTCCTTTAATGGACTTTACGTCCTCCAAATTTTGAACCAAATCAATATTTGGATTTTGTTGACCGTTGTGGAATGACCACCCAGGTAGCGCGTTAGAAATAGTTCTGCGAACCTGGCTCAAATTCCCCCCAAACGGATCGGTAACAGCATCAAAATTGCCATTAAAAAGAGTCGGAACACTAGCATCGCCGCGCATTCTGGTGCTGTAAGTATTGTCAAAACTTAGCGGCACTCGCGGCTGCGTTTCTGGCCGCAAACGTTCACCGCCACCATTTATAGAATAAAACCATCCAGTCCCAATTCCTTCCCAAGGAGCCTCAGCGCTACCTTGGACAAAGTTTGCTGCTGTATGATCTGGGGTGTACCAAGGATTGACGCGGTTGGGATTGGTATCGTAGAAGTCGGCATCGAACAACACCTCGTAACCTCCATCGCTGCGGCGGCGGTAAACTGGATCTTTGAGCCAATCCACCGCATAGCTGGGTTGCGACTCCGTTAAACCCAGATTCGCACTGCCGGAATACCAATTGAGAACTCGTCCGTGAGTAGCGCCTAAGCCACCCCCAATTACCGGAATAGCATCGGTTTGTCGGCTGAAGCCAGCCCGACTCTCAGCATAGTCCGTTTCCCTAGAACGAGTTCCCAGAAATTCGACTACATCGGGGACACCGAGGAGATTGCCATTTGCATCTTTGGGAAACTGAAGTCCGGGTTGATTGCTAGTATCTTCTGGTGGCAGAAGGTCAGGAATATTTCGACCGTTCGGAGTAAACGACCCCAAACCACTCGGATCGGCTGTAGTTTGGTAGTAATTATCGGCAAATGTAATGCCTTCCCAAGTCTGCACCTTGGGTTCGTAGAAGTTCCTAAACCCTCCAATCCCCACCAGCGAAAGACTCTCCTGATCGAAGTCGTGGGGGTCGATTGTTGTCACTTGAAAATCACGGCCGAATTGATTTGTTCCGCCTGCATTGGGGAATGCTGTCAGCAAGCGCTGCACAATTTCACTATTAACAACTGTGCCCCGACTGAAGCCAATAAAGTGCATGGGGGAACTCAACAAGTCTCCTTGGTTGCGAATTAGATTGCCTTTGCTGTCGTAAAGACTCACCAGATTCCCTTGAGAGTCGCGCTGTCCAATACTTCCTCCCAAAGCCTGGTCTAGCTGTACTAACGATGCGTAGAAAGCATCTGCTGCACCTTCTGTAAAACCAGAATCAGGAACACTTGACTCATTGTTTTGAGCCCAATCAGGCAGCAGCACTAAAGATTTGTCGCTGTAATTGTCAGATATGTAAGTAGCTAATTGTTCGAGGTAATTTGTTGTGGTTTCTGGATTTTGACCTGCGGGGAAGTCTTGCATCACAGCCCCATATTTATCCACAGGAACCCAGAAACCTGTACCCTTATCGTAGCGAATAATCAAACCCCCACCCCCTGCATCCGCGATGTTGTTTGCGATGTCAAAAAAGTTAGCGGGAATTACTGCTTCTGTAACTATCGGAGGTGTAAAACCGTGAGTGAGAACAGTGACGCTTCTGAACGGAGAAAGAGAGCTTTCTAGTTGTGTATTAAACTCCCCAAAATCAAGATTGCGCTCTCCCTCAGCGTTTATTGCTTCGACAGCCCAATAATAGGTTTGACCTGCTGTAAGAGTCCGGTCTGGATCGAGGGTAAAATTGTTGTTATCTCCAAACCTGTCACCTCCATTCCAAACCCAGCCACCCGAAGGCTTCCAAGTTGCTGTTAGAATGCGGTTGGGATTAAAGTCATCAAACTCTTGCCACGGAGAACTCAAAAATTGTCTTTTTTCCTCTTGAGTTAGGTTGGAATTGGGCAGCACTTCCGATAAATTGACAACTTGGTCCCAAGGCAACAGACCCTCACCTTCTGGGAAGGTACTTACAAACAAATTAACTTCGCGTATTTGGGAATCAGGAATGCTGAAGTTCCAGTCAAAAGTCGGAGTCAAGTCATTTATTGTATTCTCACCTGGCCCAATTAAATCCAACCAATCCAGCGGTGTCGCAGCCAAACCGCGAGAGTTAGTCGCAGAAACAGGAGCTCGCTTGCTACCAGGCGGCACGCCGTAAGTATACTGGCTGTTCGCATCAATCAGAATCTGGAAGTCAGCAGCAACACTAACCGCTGGGTTAATATTATCAATGGGCACTGTGGAAAGGTCAGCAACCGTAGCAGTTCGTGCGGTAGTGCTGTCGAACAAAGGCAGCCCGACACCCCGACCTTTAGCATCAATTTGAAATTGACCGGGGTTGGTCACTGTTTTCACGAATTCTTCAGTGTCAAAGACATACACCTTGCCATTAGCACCGCTCAAATTGGGATAGGAAGCATAGAGGTACTTGCTATTACCTGAAAGCGCTAAATCAGTAGCAAATCCGTCGGGAATTGGTCTTGTTCCCGCCACTAATTGCGGATTGGTCAGCGGGTCTTTGATAATGCCGATATTGCTACCGGCCCGCGGGTCTCCATCCACGCTGGGCAATTCCTGACCGAAAAATTTCGTGTCCGCATTGCGACCCACAACAAACGCATAGCTAGCATCCGGTAAAACCGTTACCGAAACTCCCTCATTCACATCAAAGTAATCAAAACTGGAACCCAGCCCTAAACTTGCATATCGGGTGGTAGCAGCAAAACTCACCGGGTCATTATTAGTAATGTCCAATACCCCAAATCCGTTGCTATCTTTGCCGCTGTTCGTAAAGGTCATGGCTAAGGGATTGACGGTGCTTGCTATTCCTTCTACTCCTTCATCGGCTGTGATACTTCCGATTAATTGATTCCACTTTTTGGGGTTCTGACTGGGGTCGCTGGGTCGGTCTTTGGGGTCGATGTTAACAGCGTAAATTTTGCTGTTCGAGCCGTTTGGTGCGGTAACAAACAGCTTTTTGCCGTCGCTGCTAATGGCTATTTGTCGCAAACCGTTCGGGGCTGTACCGACTGGGATGGTTTGGGTGACTTGGTGATAGGTTGAGGAAAACGGGTTGATATCGAGAACGTAGATGGAGTTGCTGCCGATTTTTCCGTCTGCGATGTAAGCGTATTGGTCGCGGGGGTCTATGACTATGGATCGAGGTTCTGCACCGCTGGGCAAATTTATCGGGTTAATACCAGCGGTATTCGGCTGAGTGTCTACCTGTTGCCTGGTCATCGGATCGACTAAAGCAATGCGCCCGGAACGATCCATCGCTACATAAGCACGGTTGCCGTCACTGGTTACAGTTAGTTCTCGCGGTCGATCGAGTATACCATCCGTGCCTACAGAAACGCTGGCAATCGACAAGTCGCTGCTATTAGTAGCTGTGACGACTGATTCGGGATTTGCACCGTTAATAATTGCGATTTTATCTGTTGTCCACTGCGCGCCAAAGATGTATTCTGTATTGTTTTCTATTCGGTAAGGACTGCTATCGTATTTAACTTCTTTGGCTGGTTCTGAGGGATTTGGGCTAACTTTTTCGTTTTGCTTGCGGCTGATGACGATGCGGGATTCACCTAACGGTAAGGTGTTGGGAACTTGAACGGCGATTTCAAATTGATTGTTTGCCAATTTGCGACTTTTGTCTGTCAAAACTGTTCCTTCGTAAGCTTGTCTGCCTACGATAAATTTAACGGTTAAGTCGCTGAATCGGCTGCCTAACGGGTCGCTCAAGTTATCTACTAATACATTAGTACCCGTGATGAAGAGAACGGGTTGATTGTTGGGAAAAGATTGATTGTTGCTGTCTGTAAACTTAAGTTCGGCACTTTGGATGATGGGAGGTGCTTTGGGATTAGAAGCTGTTGGTGCGAGTTGGGATGCGCGTCTTTCGCCGATTAAAGCATCTTTGTCTGAGTAGTCGAGATCCCTTTCACCTATAAGTTCCCCAGTCAGAGCATCCAGTGCGCTATTTTTTGCGGGGGGGGGTAAAATCTGTGTTGGGGAAGCTCTGACTCAAACTGAGGGAGTTGGAAAAGCTGGCGATGTCTTCAGCGCTATTGTTGTCAGCCGCCCGAAGTGGAGGGAGTGTTTTTTCTGAGATGTTGCTGGCGTAAGCTTGACTATTGAGTAAGTTTTTGGTATCAATCTCGAATTCTGGGGCGAGGAAATTCTGAAACGGATCTTGAGAGTTAAAAGGTGAATCTTTAACAAGTTTCATGTTTAATTTCCGTAGATGCGAGTGAGCTGTTTGCTTGTGATAGTTTCAAACTAACTAATTGATGCGCTTCACCCTTCATTCAAGAAGAATGTGTGGATTCGGACTTAATCAAGTTTTTAGTGCGTGATTTTTAGTGAGCTGCCAAGCTTTTATTAAGAATAATGTTCCCGTATTTTCGGCAGCAAGTCAATCACGGAAATTACTGATATTTTCCGTCGGGTACTGGAAAACTGGCAGTGTCCGCAACAACTTAATAGCAGAGCATATGTGAAGGTTGCTGCGCTAGTTAGTTTGTTTGACTGATAAATTGTGATTGAATTGTTAAATTTTTACAGATTCTTTATCAAAGTAATGTACGTTACTCAGCCAAAATACTTAGATTGTTGTAGGCTCGCATTTCAAGCCTACTTAAATTTACTGACTGGAAATTACGGAACAACGGGAGCATCTCTCTTTGGCTTTTATAGTGCGAGATATTCAATAGTTCGCACTGTAAAAAAAAATGCTTTTTGCAAAAATGAAATGCTCCCTGTTGTTCCCTTGTTCATAATAAATGAAAGAATTAGCTGACACGTAAACATCAGAACGTTCTTGAAAGTAAAGCTTGACAGCTTGGGAGCATCTCACCTTTGCAGCCCTCCGCTAGAAATTGGAGTTTTGAGGCAGGAGGCAGGAGGCAGGAGGCAGAAGGAAAGAGGAACAAGGAAAGAGGAACAAGGAAGGAGCCAGAAGAAGGAAGGAGCCAGAAGAAGTATTTTTACAAATACAAATATGAGATGCTCCCAACAGCTTCAACGCTGTAAGTCATGTAATCGCGCGTGATGTCGCTTTCAGCCATCCGCTCTCCGTCGCTCCTGGGATATTGAATTTCTAATTGTTCGGCTTGAGTTAAAATTGTCATTTTTCAATTTTCCTCAAACTTAATTAATTTAATGCCAGCATTCTGTAGGAGTTGGGAAAAGTTCGATATTCCTCAAAAACATCAACAGCCGTAAGGTACGCAGGCATCACGCTACATAATTATGTTATGCGTCCTGGACTTTAAGGCTGGTAAGATGGTGTACAGATACAGACTCTTTAAATTCTAATTAATCCCTCTCTCTAAAATAATCATTTCCGAACCAACAACCGGACTTCTAGCTATTAACTTGCCTTCCATATTCGCAATTTCTAACTTGCTGAAATCGAGTGAGTTAGCCTCCTTCCACATCTTCGTTGCTAGTTGATTTTGCTCAAGTTCGCTGAGTTTGTACCAATCTTCAGCGACTTTTACTGTCAAAATGCTGCTGGCAAAATTAGCTTGAACAGACTCAACTAAGCCGCCTCCCAGTCGATTCTTAATGTCAGTAACTTGATTTTGAATCGCAGCAATCAGAGACTGTTCGGGCGTCAGCGGTGGCGGTGGGATAATTTCTACTGGTTGCGGTTTTTCCGGCGTCACTAAATCGGGCAACTTGCTTTTGAATTTAGCAGAGATTTGCCCAGACGGTACGATCGCCTCTGGGGATTTCGGCGTTCCCGATGCCAGAAAATCATCAAAAGTTTGCGGCGACTGCTGCGCTGCTGGCAAAGGCACTTTTGCTACTTTCTCCGGCGGTTTTGGGGAGAAACTGTTGAGAGTTAAACCGACTGCAACGATTAGAATTGCTGCTATGGCGGCGTTTAAAATTGGATCGGACAGCTTCTGGTTCGTAGATGGTGGCAGTAGCGATCGCACTAGGCGCACAATACTTTGCCAAAGTATACCGACGTTCTGTAAAAAGCTCCCTTCCCTGCGTTGGGATACAGGCTTTTTATCAACTTTTACAGCAACTTTTGGTGGCACGCTGTTAACTTCCGCAGCAACAGCCGCAGGAGTTACTGTTGCTGAGTCAGAAGCGGTGGGCGCGATCGGCTTTTCTTGCTGCAACGCGGGTTCGGCTGGTAATTTTTGGCCTTTTTTTCCCAGATTCCCAATCGATGCCATCAAAGTTTTGATTCTCTGATTTTTGGGAACCGCGCTGCTGGCCTTTTGAGTTTTGCTGCCAGTGGGGGCAGACTTTGCGGCCGAATCAACCGCCGGTGTCGGAGATTGAGAGGGTTCTGGAGTTGACTGGTTTAGTTGTTCTTCTGACATTTTCTCTGCCTTGGGGCGTTGCAAATATATCTAAAAGCGATAAATTTTTAGTTGAGCCATCTCAACCTTAATTTATCATTTCATTAGTTGTAACTGAATCAAAATGAGCATCAAACGCCGTCACTTTCTAATTTTAGGCAGTCTCAGCAGCTTAGGTTTTGCCGGAGTCTGGAAAATGTTTCAGCTTCGGACTGCCTGGGGTACAGATGCCAACGCTGCTGTCCCTTCTAACGTTGAGGCAGAAAGGGCGATCGTCCCTTTGCCGGCCTCACCGCCTATTTTACGCTTTATTTCGGTAGCCGACACCGGTACCGGGGCTGAAGGTCAGTATGCTGTCGCTGAGGCGATGGCGCAATATCACCGGGAAAACCCTTTTAATGTTACTGTTCTCGCCGGCGACAATATCTACAATAACGGCGAAATTGAAAAAATTAATGCTGTTTTCGAGCGACCTTATCAGCCCTTATTACAGCAAGGTGTAAAATTTTATGCTTGTCTGGGAAATCACGATATCCGCACTGCTAACGGCGATCCGCAAGTTAAATATGCGGGTTTTAATATGCAAGGTCGCTACTATACTTTTCGGCGCGATCCGGTACAGTTTTTTGCTTTAGATACCAATCACAATGCGGATTGGAAAAATCAGCTTGTTTGGCTGGAAAAAGAGTTGAGTCAGAGCACCGCACCTTGGAAAGTTGTGTTCGGCCACCACCCGATTTATTCCTCTGGCGTCTACGGATCTAATCAATCTTTTATTAAGACTTTCGCGCCTTTGTTTCAAAAGTACGGCGTGCAGCTTTATATCAACGGACACGAGCACAGTTACGAACGCACTCGCTCGATTAACGGTACGACTTATTTAATTTGTGGGGCCGGCGCGGGCACTCGTCCGGTGGGGCGTTCTGAGTGGACGGAGTATTCTGCTAGCCGCCTAAGTTTTGCGACGTTTGATGTCTATGAAGACCGGATGTTTGTCAGTTCTATCGGTACTGACAAACGGGTTTTTGATAGAGGGGTGATTCAAGTGCGATCGGCTTAATTCAAATTATATTCAGGAGGAAACAAAATGAATAGGGGTTTTAGAGCCAATAAAACTGGTTTTGTTTTAGAAACAACTGTAGAAGGTACGTTGAGAGGCCACGGATATCTCGAAATATGCCCCCAGTTGCCGAAAAAGCGCAAGCGAGATTGGCTCTTAATCTCTACTGAAAATCCCAAGCGATATGCTAAACAGGTTTATATCGGGTCTAGTATCTATGAAACTGAAATAAATGTCGATTTTTATATTGTTGGTTGCGGTTTATTTCCTCTGGGTCTAATTGTTGAGTGCAAGTGGCAAGAAGACAAAGGTTCAGTAGACGAGAAGTATCCTTACCTCAATTTAAATATAAAAAATTGCTATCGGGTTCCTACTATTGTTATAGTGGGCGGTGATGGTATGAGACAAGGTTCGATCGACTGGTTTAAAAAACAAATTCCTGACAATCAAAATCTGTTGGCAGTTCACAAGCTAGAAGGTTTTATTACCTGGGCTAACAAATATCTGTAACAGAAATTACGCAACTTTGCCGCGTCTGGCGAAACTAGGTATTGCTCCTACAAAATATGCTTAGGATCGCGAATTAAATAATTTACACTCTTGAAAGTGGGGAGTAGGGTTGGGCTTATAGCCCGCCCTTTCTGGACGGGCGGGACGCCCATCCCACAAGAACCATCACGCATTGTAAGTTATTTAATTCTCATTCCTTAATTATAGACTTGGCTTAAATAATATTTAAAATGAACGTATTAATAATTCCTTGATTTTCCCGCGCTTCAAACTATTAGAATTAATTCCCCTAGATGCTGAGATTTCAATGAGTTTTGGCAGAGATTTATTTGGGAAAGCTTGAGTATCGCGGTAGATTTTTTCGATAAAATCGCAGTTGGAATTAGACAGCATAACTTTCACGCCCCGTTCTGCAAGTTGGGCAAAAATATCTCTCAGTTTAAGCTGTTCCGATTCTTTGAAATTATCCCGGCTGTAAGTGGTGAAGTTACTGGTGGCACTGATTGGATAATAAGGCGGGTCAAAATAAACAAAGTCTTCGCGGCTGGTAGCAAAATCCAAAATTTCATCGAATTTTCTGACTTCAATTTGAGCGGGCGCGAGTAAAGATGAGACCGATCGCAGTAAATCGGCTTGACAAATGTTAGGATTTTTGTATCGACCTATGGGAACATTAAATTCACCTTTTGAGTTTTCTCTGTAGAGGCCGTTGTAACAAGTTTTATTTAGGTAAATCAGGCGTGCTGCTTTTTCTGTATCTGTTGTGTAGGAGCGCGATCGCACCGAGTAATAATAATCTTTATTGTCCTTGCTGTGTTCTGACTGGTGATCGAACAAAAGCTCAATTAGCTCCTCAACTTTATCCCTGACACAGCGATAAGCATTAATCAACTCAGGATTAATATCTGTTAAAACAGCTTGCAAACCAGGGTGCTGCTGTGCTAAGTAAAAAAATACAGCTCCGCCGCCCAAAAAAGGCTCGTAGTAAGTTGTGAACTTTTCAGGAAAATAAGGTTGATATTGTCCAATCAACCGAGTTTTGCCTCCTGCCCATTTCAGAAAGGGACGTGGCAAGACGAAAGAAGGTGCGGCAGCAGACATTTATCTAGAAATAACGGCCCTCTAATATTTATCACAACTAGAACTCAATAGAAATACTTCTGAAGTTCTTACCGGAGGTCGCGTGGCATTAAACAGACAGTGCCGGAGCGATCGGCGAAAAGTTTTCGTTAGAATTATATATGTCAGCTAAGCCTAGGCAAAAATGCCCGAGCGCCCGATCGGCAGATTTAGCTCCGGCTGTGCCAAAATTGTCTAACTCGCTCACAAGTGTTACCAGTCAAAGATTGTGCTGTAACACTTTACCCCACCAAGCTCATGCAAGATTTTATTAATAACGTCTCTCGCTACCCGCGCTTTTTCATTACGATATGTCTGGGAATTTTCTTTTTCCTGTTCGAGCGACTCAAGCCCCTGCTCGATCGACCGGCAACTGCGATCGCCCTGATTAGTTCGATTGTAGCGACTTTTGTCTTTCTAACTTTTACACTGCGGGCTATGTTAGGCCTGAGTTCGGTTTAAAGCCTGCGCTTGAACGCAAACACCAACGGCAAATTCAGTTAACACACTAATTCCCCAAGTAACTGCCAACTCTTGCAGGCGATCGCACACTTGACAATAGTCGTTGCGATACATTGGAAGAGGAAAAAAATTGCGCTAGTTACGCCCGCGCTGCTCAACCAAGGGGCAGGCAAACATTACCGAAGTGCAGGACAAGCGTTTGGGGCTATCAACATTCACTGGGGAAATACTGCACCTCTGTTTCCCCGGTGTCCCACTTAATCATTAGGAAGCGGCACACCCCGCCCCGCTTTCCTCTCCCGTTAACCTGACGGTATCACGAGAGTTTCCAGCGGACAAGACAGATGAAGTTTGAACATATCTATCAATTTTTTCAAGACCCCCCTCCTGTTTATCTAAACAAGGAATTAGCTGTGTGTTACATTCTCTCCGTGTTATTGCGCGGAGATTCCTACGGTACAGAACTGATTGGCCAACTAGAGAGGGAATTCCCCATCTACCGACTTTCTGATACCGTTCTCTACAGCGCTCTGAAATTCCTCGAAGATGAAGCCGTAATCACCGGTTACTGGAAAAAAGTAGAAGGACGCGGCCGCCCCCGCCGGATGTATCAAATCCTCCCTGAGTGGCGGCACCAAGCTCAAGACCTCGCTCGTCTCTGGCACGAGTACATTGGTCAGGGAAACGGCGCGTCCGAGCGTCGTTCCCGCGCCTTAGAAACTGGTCAGACGGGTTAGCCGAGTTGGAATCGGATGCCTAAACCCTGGAGATGCTGGCGCTACTTGCAAAGCGATTTGCCTGATTGCCTTCGCTTTGCTCGATCGCCCGCCGCACACCGATTAAAGCAGCTACACAACGTCAGGACTTACGCACGGTCACTTGAGAATTAGGGATGATGGGGAGATAGGGGAATTGGGTGATGGAGAGCAAAACGCCTTGCAGAAGAAGCTTTCTGCGAATTTTGATAACAAAGTGTCTGCGTAAGTCCTCGATCGCTTTCGTATGTAAAGTTCTGTAAAGTAATAGTAGATCATTTAAATTACACAAACTTCTACCGATGGATACTGCTGTTCTTCCTTCTACCTTTGTGCTAACGCTACTGCTGGCTGTTGGCTTGTTTTTCTTCATCAAGGCTTCAGTCAAAGATCGAATCGAACAAGTCAAGCTGGCTTCCGAGAGCGCCCAAGAGTCACTGTTAACCGAGCTACAACAGTATTTTGCCCAGAGAGCTTACCGAGTTGCAGCCGTCGATGCCCCCAACTATAAAGTCACGTTTGAGGGTTTTGTGCGGCCGAGTTGGTTTCTAGCTATTTTTCTAACTCTGCTGAGTGCAGGCGGCGCTCTGTGCTTGGGACTGGTTTTGGGAATGCTAGTTCCCCAACAAGGTCAAATTTTCCTAGCTTTGGTACTGCTGTCCCCGCTGGCGGGGGTATTTTACTGGAAAAAAGCTGGACGCTCTGAGCAAGTCTCGCTCAAACTCGAATCAGTTGCTGAGTCGGGAAGCCCAACCAAGAGCTTTGTTACTGTCAGAGCTCACCGGGATGAACTAGCAGCCATGCAAAAAGCTTTAGATTTGAAACCGATCGATTAAAAGTTTGACGCGGAACGTTTTTTGATATGCTAGATGCCGTAGTTAGACTTCTAGCTGACAAACCGATGGCTCAAGAGCGGCTTTCTCGTTGATAAACCCGTGGCTGTTTTTTTGATCCACTTGTTTGATCGACAAATTTGATCGACAAAACCGTCAAAAAAAAACCATTATCGTGAAAGTGCCAATTGTGGCGATCGCCCTTGGGCTGCGATCGAGCCTGTTGCGATGGCTCCTTATACCCTAATTTCTAAGGACTTTTCGCATAAATTTCAGTTGGCACTCTCCAGACAATGAGAAATCTCGCGCTTTTGTTAAAAGAGTTAGAAAAACATTGCTGTCACTGTTTTGAGCTAAACCTTTTGAGCTATGCGCGGCTGGCTGACACCACAGGAATTTTTTCCGTGGTAGCTTCCAACATCACCTTTAAGCTGGGAAACAAGAAATGGTTTTCTTCTACGTATTGGGCTCCAAATAAACCTTTTTCAGCCCAGAAGTATCTGTCAGTGGTATGCTCGTTACGCTTGACTAACAGCAAAGCTGGGGGAGCAATGCCTTCTGCATGGATGAACTTGCGAGCCGCTGTTACGGGTTTATCTTCGCCGCTCTCGATGCTATATTGAGGCACACACTCTAAAATTCTGCGTCCTTCTTGTCGGCGGCGACTCTTGCGTTTGCGTCTCCTGGCCAATTTCTTTACCTCCTCTGTGAGCAGACAGTATGAGCAGACAGGTTGTAATGATAGCTACCAAATCCGAGGCCAGTATATCCGTTCTAGCTCAAAAAATCAACTGTTTTTAATATATCGACATAATCTTAACATTCGTGCCGATCGACAAAACTGTAGCGGTTGTGGTATGGTTGGCCGCAAGTTCCGGCAAGAGCCAAGCTTGGGGATCGGTGGAAGCTGCGCCGACGGCGAGGCGGGGCAATTTTGGTTCATGAAAGCCCCATGCCTTCAACATAGCTGTCTTCTATCAAAGGGAATAAATCTGAAATCTAGAAGTCTCTCATCAGTAATCGGTGGCCGATCATTTGTAATTTACTTAGAATTCCGTTAGATATCTTAATGATGTGGCGCTCATGTTAATGCCAGCCAGTTCAGAATTTGTCAAACTTTGCCGCTCGCAGGTAGCCATCGCCGTTAGTTTGGGAGCGAAATTCAGCGCGGTATACCTGACACAAGAGCTCGTAGAAGGCAGCGAAGCAAAGTTGGTGCCGATCTCCGTTTACCCAGAAACCTCAGCCGAATCGGAAGAAAATCAGGGGTTGAGGTTGCAATCTTCCGAAAGCTCGACAGTGAAACCGGTACCGCGACTGCTGGCGCCGCCTGTTGGGCCTGGGGAAGAATCAACGGTAGGGGCGATCGCACCCGATCGACTTCCGGGTAAGGAGCGCACTTCCCATCAGTGCCAAGGCCCGGAGAATGTGTGGCAGCAGCGGATGCAAATTGTGACGCCTCTGATACACGAGGGAGCTGTAATGGGACTTCTAGTCAGCGGTAGGCAAGACAGGCCTTGGAACGAGCGAGAGGAGGCTCAAATACAACAAATTGCTCGCACCTTAGCCCTAGCCTGCATTTTAGACCAGCGATCGCAGTGGATGCAGCAGGAATTGGGTACGAGTCGGCAAATCCAGGCTCAGGTTTACGACACGATGCACAATTTGCTGCATCAGTTCAAAAGTCCGCTGACAGCGTTGCGAACTTTTGGCAAGCTGTTAGCGCGGCGGCTGGTACCGGAAGACAAAAACCGCAATGTGGCTTTTAGTATTGTCCGAGAGAGCGATCGGCTGCAAGAGTTGCTCAGCCAGTTCGATCGAACTGTTGACACCGGCGAAGCACATCTAAAACTGCGATCGGGCACTTCAGAAAAAGCAATGTCCAATGTCGAATCAATCCGGCATTCTCCCCTGTCGCTGTCACCTGCGGCCAATTTGCAGGAATCCTGTTGTTTTGTGGCAGAAGTCTTAAAACCGCTGTTAATTTCCGCCGAGGCGATCGCATCTGAAAGGAATCTGAAATTGGTAGCCGACATCGAGGCGGATTTGCCACCAGTCTCCGCGAACGATCGAGCTTTGCGCGAAGTTTTGAGCAATTTAATTGACAATGCTTTGAAATATACCCCTGCAGGTCGCCAAATTTATATTAAAGTAAGGTACAAAGCAGCGGATGGCGATCGGGAAGGATACAGCCAATTGCCAGCCATAGCAGTTGCCGTCAGCGACACAGGTTCCGGCATTCCCCCCCAAGATTTAGAGCATTTATTTGAGCGGCACTACCGGGGAGAAAAAGCGCAGACCGAAATTCCCGGCACAGGATTGGGTTTGGCGATCGCCCGCGATTTAGTCCGCCAAATGCAAGGAGAAATAGAAGTATTTTCCCCAGTCAATCCTGAATGGCTGCCCTCGGCGGAAACTCATTTATATCCAACCAATCGCGGCACTACCTTTGTGGTTTGGCTACCCGTGAATAAGTAACGAACTCTATTGCTTAGAGACATTTTTTATGAAGCCTCTACCTTTATTTGATAAAAATTCCAAGTTTTCAAAATCTTTAAAAGTTTTCAAGAAGAACCTTTTGGGTGTACCGTTTTTAGCTACTTTTAACATTCTGACTGTTCTGATTTTGGGCGCGCTGAGCGTATACGCCAAACTCTACAACCAGGGAGACGGAGTTGAACGCCTGTTTAGCGATCCTTTTAATTTCTGGTTCCCTTACGAAGGCATTCTCACCGGAGTTTCCGAAGTCCTATGGTGCATCCCAGTCGCAATTTGTGCATTTACTTTCGGAGTGGTGCGCCAAAAAGACCCGCGGAGTCGATCGGCGATCTTCTTATTTTTTAGTGCTTTACTACTCGGAGTCTTTTTCCTGGATGACAGGTTTCGGATGACTTTGATTCTTTCTCGATTGGGAATATCTAGCAAATTAATTAATTTATGTTATGGTAGTGCTGTTTTCCTTTACGGAGTTAAGTTTTGGCGATACATCAAAACCACTCCTTACCTGCCATTAGTCGCAGCATTCCTCTTGTTTGCTATCTCGCGGTTTGCGGATCCTTTACACTTGCGAAATCAAGGAGTACACGCGATGTTAGAAGATGGCACTAAATTATTAGCTCTTCTGAATTTAGCCCTGTATTTTTGGTACGTCTGTCATCATGAAGTTTGGCGGCATTTGCAGCAGAGGGAAGAACGTTGAGCGCCTCGATGATATTACAAAAAAAGGCCTGGCTGAATTAGGGTATCACTAAGCAACGCCGGCGATCGCCTAAAAGCCAAATAATTTATTTTATTTTGATATGGAATTGAAAGAGCGGCAGATTTTAGATAGTGAATTAAAAATCGAAGGGAATGTCTTAGCAACAAGTTGCCTGAGTGAGAATAACAAATATTTTTTGGTTTCACACGAGCTAAATAATGTCTTAACCTTGTATTTTCGCCCTCAACTCTTGTGATACAGCATATTCCATGTAGATGTAGATCGCGAGAAACCGGGTTTCGAGCAACAGAATCAGTAATGATACGAGAACTGTAAAGAAACCCGGTTTCTGGGGTGCACTTCATAAACCTAGAATACGCTGTATATGGAATAAGCTGTCGCGCATTTAAACTGTATATTCAGGGCGGGCGGGACGCCCAACCCCTACTCCCCACAAGACTTTAAATTTTTTTGACATACAATTTAAAGGCAGAACAGCTTATGCTGTATTTTTACGACACAGTTGGTAACGTCTGCGAACATATTGTTAAGAAATATAGCGGTTCTCAAGCGTTGTGAGGTATGGGGGCGAGTCCTATGCCCTATGCCCTATGCCCTATGCCCTATGCCCTATGCCCGCGTGAGCAGCTCATGTTACTGAGAAAGGCTATATATTGAAAACCAATACAATTACAGCGTATCCCAGCTTTATGAAGTGCAGCTTTAGACACGGCAATGCCATTCCCCTACGGGGATTGAGCCATCAGGGGTTTACTTCATAAACCTGTAATCTGCTCTAAGTTAGAAGAATGTGGCTAAAGCCCCAGCGGCTATCCCGACCCCAGAAGGGGGGGACTTGCTGCGGGGAAAAATTCAGTCATAATTTTGATTAATGAGCAATTACCAATTAGCAATTACCCTATTCTCATGCAACTGAAAAACGGTATACGATCAATTCAGCCCGATGAGTTTTCTAGGCATTCGCTAGGGCGGCGATGTTAGTGCATTTACAGATAGTCGGCAGCTCAATAATAAACTGCGTGCCCTGCTCTGGCTGAGAAATACACTCCAATTGACCACAGTGCTTTTCTATTAGAATTTTTCGGCTAATTGACAATCCCATGCCTGTACCTTTTCCTATGGGCTTAGTAGTAAAAAAGGGAGTGAAAAGTTTAGCACGAACTGTTTCTGTCATGCCCAAACCATTATCAGCAATTGTTATCAGGATGCGGGAATCCGAGCTAATGTTGTCATGGGAATTGCCTGGTACAACTTCAGTCCGAATCAAAATCTGGGGGTGAAAAGCTGCACCATCTTCTCTTTCTCTACTTAGCCGCTCTTCTAAAGCATCTATAGCATTCGCTAAAAGGTTCATAAACACCTGATTGAGCTGACCGGCATAACAGTTCACCAGCGGCAATGCACCATAGTCTTTGATCACATTAATAGCAGGGCGATCGGACTTAGCCTTTAGTCGGTGCTGTAAGATCATCAAAGTGCTATTAATGCCTTCGTGGATATCGACTGATTTAATTTCAGTTTCATCCAACCGAGAAAAATTGCGTAGAGAGTGAACAATATTGCGAATGCGTTCGATCCCTAACTGCATGGAAGAAAGCAATTTTGGTAAATCATCTATGATAAATGGCAACTCTCCATCTTCTATTTCATGGATAATTTCTGCTTCGGGTTGCGGGTAATACCTTTGGTAAAGATTCACCATATTAATGAGTTCTTTAATATAGTCGTTGGCGTGGGAGAGATTGCCGTAAATAAAGTTAACCGGATTGTTAATTTCATGAGCCACACCTGCAACTAATTGACCGAGACTAGACATTTTTTCACTTTGAACTAGCTGGAGTTGTGTTTCTTGGAGTTCTTTGACAAAATGATCTAAGGCAACAGATTTTTGGTGCTCTTTTTCTTCACTGAGACGGAGTGCTTTCTCTACTTGTTCGCGTCGCTCTATTTCAGCCTGCAAACTCTGACTCAGAGAAAAACTTCTCAAAGCTGTTAGAATCGTAGTGTATAGCTTTGATGTCGTTAATTCAGTTTTAGTTTTATAGTCATTAATATCGTAATTGATAATAATGCTTTTTTCAGGTACTTGTCCGGGTTGACCCGTGCGTAAAATAATTCGCACTAAATGATTGCCTAAAACTTCTCGGACATATTTAACAAAGTTTAAGCCAGCATCATCTGTTTCCATAATTACATCAAGTAAGATGATGGCAACATCAGGATTTTCTTGGATTAGCTGTTTAGCTTCACGAGCGGAGTAAGCATTAATGAAGGTTAAAGATTTATTTTCAAAGACAAACTTCCTTAGTGAAATTTCGGTAGCGGTGTGAACTTGAGCCTCATCATCTACAACTAAAATTTTCCAGCTTTCACTCAGTTTTTCTTCTGTGGTTTCATCTGCAAATAATATCTCGTCATCCGAGTCCATTACTTCGGCAAAGTATACTGTTTCTGGAGATGGTGGAGTTAAGAAATCGTCAAAATCACTTTTCATTGCTGTACACCTTTATTTTTTACTAATGTGTAGGTTTGAAGTTAGAAAACCTGTTAAGCAAAAGGCAGAAGGGAGAAGAGTTAGACAGCAACCTTTTCAGTCATCCTTATTTTACTTTTAATGAGGTGAACTTACTTAGTTATCTTGGCCAGGAAATCGGAATTGTAACTCTACATTGGTGAATCAAGTTGCATCGGTAATTTAATAATAAACTTGGTTCCTCTTCCCACCTCACTTAGACATTCAATTTCACCTTTTAGTTTTTGGGTGACTAAATTGTAAACAATATGTAACCCTAACCCACTGCCACCTTGACCACGCTTAGTGGTAAAGAATGGATCAAAAATTTTACTTAAGTTTTCTGGGGGAATACCTTTACCTTCATCGGCGTATTCAAACCTTAGCCGATTGCCTTCTTGCTCCCAAGCAAAGATTAGTTCCCCAGAAATCCCTGGTTCGTAGGCATGAATCAGAGAATTGATTAGCAAGTTTGTCACAACTTGGGACAAGGCTCCTGGATAAGAATCTATAGCAATTTTGCTATCTCCCTTAATTTTAAGCGAATGTGGGCTATTTTTCAACTTTGGTTTTAATTGTAATAAAATTTCATCAAGATAAGGTCTGATCTGGAAAGTACGCCGTTCTTCGCTAGAGCGATCTACTGCTACTTGCTTAAAGCTTTGAATCAAGGCTGCCGCGCGCTCTAGGTTAATTAGAAGTGCCTTACTGCTTTGGGTAGCAATATCGACAAATTCTTCTAAATCCGATCGCTTCATTTTGCCACTTTTATAAAGAGAGGCAAATTCTGTGGTATTTTCTGCCAAAGCTGAAGCAACCGTGACACCCACTCCGATGGGAGTATTAATTTCATGGGCAACACCAGCAACTAATCCTCCCAGAGATGCCATTTTTTCAGATTCGACTAGCTGAGTTTGGGTGGCTTTTAAAGCCTCTAGGGTGTTCGATAATTGTTGAGTCCGATCGCTCACTAATTGCTCTAAGTTTTGATTAAACTCCTGTAAATTTTTGTAAAGTTGAGCATTCTCAATGGAAATAGCAATTTGGGCCGATAAAAGTTTTAACAATTCTAGGCGATCGGTAGTAAAAGCCCCTTCAGTCAGGTTATTTTCCAAATAAAGAATGCCTGTCAGCTTACCTTGGTGCAGCAGAGGAGTGCAAAGAATAGATTTCGGTTGAGTGGCTGCAATATAAGGATCGCGGGTAAATTGTCCCTCTTGGGCCGCATTATTTAACACCACATTTTCCTGAGTGCGAATCACATAATTGGCGATCGCACAAGCCAGCAAAGGAGTTCCCCCAGAAGCTGCTATCGGATTGAGAGGAAGCGATTGCAGCACACTAACTTCATCCTCCTGCACCGAACCTTCCGCCTCTAGCGCCCAGTTTCCCGCTTTTTCTAAAATCAAAAAACCTTTTTGCGCCCCCGCATTCTCGATCGCAATTTTCATCAATCTTTCCAGCAACCTACTCAAAACTATTTCACCCGAAATCGCTTGAGAAGCTTTCATCACCGTAGCTAAATCTAGCGTCTCACCCAAATTGCTGCTAGTAGTCGCCGTCGTTGTGCGGTTAACCTTTGTTTGAGTAGTTGTCTTCCCTGAAGTTCTCACTATTAATTGGGGATATTTTTCCTCCAAACTCTCAACTTTACGTTTAGCCCCCCAGTATTGGTAGCCATAGTGGGCTTTAGTCAAGTAGATGTGGGCAAATTCTTCTTTATCTTTCCCCAACCAGAACTTAGCAGCCAGTTCCGCCGCCAGCGCTTCATTCTGAATAAAATCATGCTCTCTAGCCTCAGCTATCGCGCGATCGTACAAATCCATCGCCTCCAAATCTCGACCTGAAATTCTCGCCATTTCTGCCGCCACCAGCGAGAACTTATGTGCAAAACTTTCCGAGCAGTTGTCCGCCCAAACTTTGATTTGTTTCTGATTAGCTTCTAATTGCTGCCAGTAATCTTTTCGCTCCGATTCAGAAACCTCTGAATACAGAGCAGTTAAAATCAGACAACGGTAAAAATAATGATGAGCACTAGAAATATGACCCATCAAATAATCGATCAGCTCTGCCGCGCGTTCAGATGCTTCTAGCGCCTCACTATACTGTTCGTAAAGATATAAAGTCTGCGCTTTTAAAACATAAAACTCGCACAGCGCTGCCATGCTTTTACGGCCCTGAAAATTTTCTAAATGCTGTTTTTCGCTAACTTCATCCTCTTCGCCCATCAAATTTAAAATTGCTATCTTATTAGCAATAATAATATCAATAGCCCACAAATTTTTAGTATGATAGCAGAAATGGAGCGACTTGCCAATATCTTCCAAAAGGTTATTCAAATTCATGCCTTGGAAGAAATAGGTAATAGTTTGAAACATCCGGTTATAACCCGTCCATTGCAAATTACCAGATTGCAAGCCAACTTTATAACCTTCGTTATTAATTTCCGCCGTAGTTTTGAGCGGTCTCACCCAGCAGTTTAAGTAATTGGCAAAAATCACACTATCTTGGCAGTTTTGAGACAAGTTATTTGAATTTTCGCTGAGAGTCAGAGCGAGTCTGCCAAACTCATAAGCCGATTGGTAATCCCCTAAAATTGAATTCAGGATAATTCCATAACATGAATAGCAGTAAGACCCTCCCGCTACAAAACCGTACTTGAGAGAAAGGTTAATCGCTTTGATCACAGTCAACTTCCACAGTTCTTGAGATGAAAAGAACGTTAGCGGCCCCATGTTACCCAATAATTTCATAGCCATTTGTTGAGCCGGCTCTTTCATCTTTTCGGCATTAATTAATGCAGCAATTTCTTGGTTAGCCAAGTTGGCTTTAGCTGCCGCCATTTCCGCATTAACCGCCTCGCTTAAATTATCTTCATCCAAGTCTATGCCCAGCAATTGAAGGGCTTTTAATCCAGATTGAATTGCTTCTTGATATTTACTTAGCAGAGTGTACTGCACGATCAAAATGTTGTAAATTTCGGCTTTTTCTAGCTCTGATTTAGCCTGGGCAAATGCCACTTCTATTAAAGCTTCTGATTCTTCAAAATTGCCGTTTAAATATTCGGCTTCGGCTAGCTCCTTATGAAAGGTAAAAGCTAGTTCGTAGGATTCTTGCCAAATATCGCCCGGTAAAATTTCTAGACCGAATTTTAAGTAATCTCTGGCAGCAGCATAAGCCGTTGCATCTTTGGCTTTGCGAGCGGCTGTTAAATTTAAAATAGCTAGTTCAGTTTTCTCGCGTTCATCAATGATTAAATTCCGACCCGAATTTAAATGATCGGCAATTTCAAAAATTCTTTCGGCGCGTCGCTCAGGAGAAATATTTGCCAGTAACAGACGACCAATTTGTAGGTGAATTGCTGTTTGCAGTTTTGAGTCAATCAAAGCGTAACCTGACTGCTGCACGCGGTCGTGCAAAAATCTATAAGTAGTAATTACCAAGTCGGAGTTAATTATTTCTGATTCGGTAGCACCTAACTCAGAAGTAGTTAAGATTAATCCCTCTTGGATGGCTGGCAATAGTTCTTGAAACGTGGCTCCCCAAGATTTCTCATTAATAATTGAAAGAGTGTTTAAGTCAAAACTATTACCCACGCAAGCAGCCAACCGCAAAACTTGCTGAGTTGATGCGGGCAGTCTTTTCAATTTCCCAATCATCAATTCAATGACGTTATCAGTAATACCTACGGATTCAATTTCGGAAATATTCCAATCCCAGTTTCTTTCATGAAAATTGAATCTCAGCAGGTTTTCTTGATAGAGAGTTTTGAGAAACTGATTGACAAAAAAAGGATTGCCTTGAGTTTTACTGACCACTAACTCGGCGAGGGGGAGCGCTGATTTTTGGTCTTTACGCACGGTATCAGTAATTAAGTTAACTATGTGGTGAAGGTGTAAGGGAGCTAAAGTAATTCGCTCGATGCTTGCACCTTCATTTTGCAGCTCGTCCAAAGTCATCATTAAAGGATGAGATGGGTTGACTTCGTTGTCTCGATAAGCACCAATTAGAAAGAGATAGTTGGTTTGCTCATCGGCGAGCATTACTTGTAGCAATTTCAATGTAGCGGCATCAGCCCATTGTAAATCGTCGAGAAAGATGACTAAGGGATAGTCAACTGAACAAAAGACGCGGATGAATTTTTGAAATACTAAATTAAAGCGGTTTTGTGCTTCTGTAGCGCCTAATTCTTGTACGGCGGGCTGTGGGCCAATGATTAATTCTACTTCAGGAATGACATCGACAATGATTTGACTATTAGCGCCAACAGCAGCTAATATTTTTTCTTTCCAGGTATTGAGTTGATTTTGGCTTTCTGTTAAGAGTTGCTTGACTAATGATTGAAATGCTTTGACAACGGCGGCGTAAGGGATATTTCGTTGAAATTGGTCGAATTTTCCGGCAATAAAATAACCTCTGGCTTTAGTAATTGGTTTATAAACTTCTTGTACTAAGGCGGATTTACCAATGCCAGAGTAACCGGATACTAGCATCATTTCGGTGCTGCCTCTGCTGACTCGCTCAAAGGCTGCTAATAAGGTTTCAACTTCTGTTTCTCTGCCGTAAAGTTTTTGAGGTATTTGAAACTTATCTGTAATATCTTTTTGGGCGATGGCAAAATCTGCAATTCCTCCCGTAGTTTTTAATTGTTCTAGGCATTCTTCTAAGTCAGCGATAATTCCCCAAGGGCTTTGATATCTGGCTTCAGCGGTTTTCGCTAATAGCTTCATCACAATATTAGAAACAGCTTTAGGAATTTCTAGATTGATTTGGTGGGGCGGTACTGCCTGTTTGGCAATGTGACAGTGGATTAATTCCATTGCATCGCTGTAATCCCAGGGCACTTGCCCCGTTAGCATTTCGTAAAAAGTTACTCCTAATGAGTAAAAATCAGTGCGGTAGTCTATCGCTCGGTTCATTCTGCCTGTTTGTTCCGGCGATATATAGCTCAGAGTGCCTTCTAAAACATTAGGATTTTTCAGGCTAGGATTTTCGCGCTTTAAAACAGTAGAGATGCCAAAATCTATAATTTGAACTCGCCCTGTGCTTGAGTTGATAATAATATTGCTGGGATTGATATCTTTATGAATAATTTTATGTCGATGAATTTCACCTAAAGCCCTGGTTGTTTTAATAGCTGTTAATAAAAACTCTTCTAAGGTAAGTTGGTGAGAAGCCAACCAGAGCTTTAATGAGTCTCCACCACAATCCTCGAAAATGATAGCCAAACTGTTATGGTATCTTTCTAAGCTGTAGGTTTGAGGGACACTTTCTAGGTTAAGATTGTGTGTGATTTCGTATTCCTGCTTGTATCTGACTAACGAAGCTGGCATCGGATAATCTTGTTTGAGAAATTTGATAATTACCGGTTTTTTGTCTTGCTTCCTCAGTCCCCGGTAAACTAAAGAATTATTACTTTCATGGATTTGGTTGGTAATGTCGTAGCCCGATAAGTTAATCATTCTTACATCCTCTTGTCAGTATTAATACTCAATTATTTTTTAGCAATTGTTAATTAATTAAGTAAATGTATCCTCTAATACATAATAATATCCGAAAATTTAAGAAAAACTTCAGTGTAAAAAGAAAAGTTATTTTTTATTAACATTTCTTAAAAATAAGAGGGCTAAACATTCCGGTCAGGAGTCCGATCGCTCCACAGTTTCGTGTAAAATTCGGCAAAACAGAGTGAAGTGCGATCGCCGTTAGTCTTCATAGGAGATTTGGGCCTTGCATAATTAGAGTATAAATAGGGGGAATCACCATACAATGAAAGCGAGTGCAAATTAACCCATATCCGTAAAAACACTAAGAAAAAAGGAAAACAGAACCACATTTGTGTCAAATGTAGCTGTCAATCGATCGCTGATTATGAGTCCCACGCCTTGTTACAGCAAGACTGTGAAACCGGAATGCCTAAAAATGTATGTCAATCGTATAGGTTTTCGGGCAATTAACGAATCAAGGTAGTTCACTACACCACCCTAATAAATTCGGTAACACTTGTGGGAAAACTATTAGGATGTCATAGTTTCGAGACATTTGAGAGGGTTTCCGGTTGCATCTGAGATATTGCACCCTTCTCAATTAGGTTTTTAGGAACAGGCAAGATGCCTGTTCCACAAAAGATCAATTTTCTTGTGGAACAGGCCGGAAAGCCTGTTGCTGACAATGGTGCCTGTTCCACAAAAGATAAATTTTCTTGTGGAACAGGCCGGAAAGCCTGTTGCTGACAATGGTGCGCCTCTTTTTCCTTCTTCATTCAACATCCCATTACCAAGGATTGCCAATCATTGTAAAGGCGGCCCAATAATAAGGATGCGAAAGCACTCGATCGCCCCGCGCCGCAATTTCTGGAGGCAAAATTAGATCCCCAGAAAGCCCTTCGACTCGCAACATCCCGTCTTGAATCCGCACGCGCCCCCGCAGCATCTCCAATTGCGCGCGGCGCAAAGCCTCCGCTTTAATCATCAAATTGCCACCGCCTCTGGGGGCCCGCAACTGCCGATAAAACTCAGTCATCAGCCCCAAAGTCCCATCATCGCTGACTTCCCACAAACTCGCTAAAGCGGATCTAGCACCGCTAGCTACCGCCAAACCCGCAAACCCCAACTCCGCCTCTTCGTCGCCCAAAGCGGTACTGCACGCGCTTAAAACTAACAGATTCACCGGCGGTTCATTCCACCGCAACTGTGCCATTTGATCGATACGTAATTTAGTATCCCACAACTGAATGTAAGAATTTTTCGGTTCCCCAGGCAGGAATTCGCTGTGAGTTGCTAAGTGAATGATTCCAAAAGGCCGATTTGCCCGCTGAGCTTGCAAATTTCCCAGAGTAAAATCTTGATTCAAAAATAATTTTCCTTCACTTGGCGGCGCGATCGACTCTAACTCCACCGGTACCGCTGGTAATGGCGCTTTATCTTCAAATACCGACGCCCCCATTGCCAAAACTTCATCATCAGCAATATTGTCGTAGCCGATATCAGTCAAACTCAGACTCGGCATCACGCTAATACTGTATTGCTCAACTAAAAATTGTTTGCCATTGTGAAGAGCAGCAAAGGGCACACTCCGCAAACCTGCTGCCGGAATTACAATTAAATTGTCAATCTTTAAAGCGGCCAATTCTGGGGCCATTGGCGCAATTAACCAGCGATAAAGTTTTTGAGCCGAATCCAAATAACTAATGCTGCTTCTTCTTCTGGGATTAGTTATTTCGGTTTGCAGGGCATCCGCCAATTGCAACACCTGCCACCGCGTTGTCGCCGGAACTACAACGCGCATCGGTTGAGCGTTAGCTGTGACTAACACTAATTCTAAAAGCTCCCCGTTAGGAACATCGGGAATTTCTTGGCTCAGTGGCGACAACCTCTGGGCCAACTTATCTTCTAAGGGGCGATGGGGCCCGGAGGTGAGGTTATTTCTCACAGGCAATAGATTAGATAAATCCTGACTTGCCACCAGCACAGAACCATTTTCTTTGGCTGCGGCTGCATCCGATCTCCTGAGCCAATTCATATAAATAATTGCAGATTTTATCCCACTAATTTGTTCGTTTTTGCGAAGGGTTTCGTAAATCACCGAGAGATTAGTAATCGGCTTTCTTGGGGGCAAATCTAGATATTTTTCGTACTCGCGAGTAAAGGTTTGTTCAAATTCTAAAACTCCCGAACCTGCCGCATCTAATCTGCGAGAAGGAGCGAAAATATCCTGGCTAATTGGGGAATTTCGGTCTCGATTGGGCGATCGCAATTCTACTTGCAAAGATGCAGGAAATGACTGCTCCGGATCGGGATTTACGGACTCTAGAGGCGGTGAGGGAATTGGTGAGGGAATTGGTGAGGGAATTGGTGAGGGAACTGGTGAGGGAATTGGTGAGGGAATTGGTGAGGGAATTGGTGAGGGAATTGGTGCAGGAGTAGAGGGCGCGGCCGGTGTAATTAGGGAAATCTGATTTGGTAAACTTCCCTGGGTGTAAGTTTGCCCGAAGGAAAAGCTGGGCAAAATGGCGTTTCCCGCCCCAGCATTAATGCTTCCTCTGGTTCCATTGTCGATCGCGCCGCCAACTACAAACGGTCGATCGATACCGCCTCCGTGGCGAATTGCGATCCTCCCCGCCCCCGCACCTCCGGTAGTAGAAATACTGGAAACATTGCCCGATATATCATCGTTGAAAACATTGTTCGATCGAAACAAACCGAGGGTTCTCACATCAACGCTGCCGCCAGTACCACCAGTGCCGCCTCTAGCGTTGATAAAGCCCAACTGAATGTCAGCAGTCGCGTTCAGGGAGACGCCCCCGCCGTTGCCGTTTGAAGTGCCGCTGGAGTTGAGATCGAGAGCGGAAATCCCCGCTCCCGAAGTAAGGGCAATATTTCCGCCGATCGCCCCCGAAGCGTTCAAAGCTCCCGCAGTTAAAGGGCCAGCATTGGTTTGGAGAGCGATCGCGCCTCCTGTGCCCGCCGATGACGAGTCGATCGCACCTGCAGCAACAGTATTTCCCTCAACCCGAATCCTCCCACCGTTCGAGGTAATATTGCCCGTCCGAACCTCGCCGCTTCCTTGCAGGTTCACGCTGCCACCATCCGTCCTTAAATTACCCCCTAGGAGGACGTTTTCTGCCTTGATATCGGCTCCCAAAGCGGCCGTGCTGTCCCCCCCGAAGCGAGCGGAATCTCGCGCGTTAACGCTCAAACTGCGCGCTGTAATTGTGGAAGCAGCCGTCACGCTAGCAGCGTCAGCCGAGAGCTGGCCCAACCTCTGAGTTTGACCGACTAGGCCGTCAAAAGTAATGTTGCCGCCAGCGCGCAGCGTCAAATTATTAGCCCGGCCCGGCGTGCTGTCGAGGGTATTGGCAAAAGTGATATTGCCGATAGTGGCGGCTAGGGCGGCGGTGCGATCGACTGTAACGTTACTATTGAAAGTCATGTCGCCAGATGTCGCCATATTGCCCGATACCTGGGTACTGCGGGCGTTGACAGTTAAACTCGCCAGCGGTGCAGCTTGACCGACTTTAGCGCCGAACAGCACTCGCCCAGCGTCTAGTCTCAGGGCGTGAGATCCGTCTAGGCTACCGGAGAACAGAATGTTGCCGGTAGCTTCCGTGCTCAAAGCTACGTCAGCATTGAGGGATGCGTTTCCTGTAAAAGTGAGATCGCCGCCGGATGTCGCAATGTTGGCGTTGAGATCAGTTTGGGGCGCGTCGAGAGTCAAGCTAGCGCTGCCGCTTGTATTCAGGGGATTGTCGATCCTGATCGATCTGCCTTGAAGTGTCAGCGGGCTGTTGAAGGTAATGGGTGCGACGATCGCGATCGACGAGGTGCTACCGTTTTCGCGCCCGATCGCGATCGAGCCGAAATCCCCCGCCAAAGCGCCGAGATCCGTTGCCGTCAAGTCTAAAAGGCCCAAAATATCGCCGGTGCCACCGATTTGAATTCGTCGGTTGTCGTTGGGCTGCAAGCGAATTGTTCCCCCCGCACTGCTGACAGAATTGCTGCCGCCTCTGAAGTCAATGCCGCTAGCAGTGAGAGCGATATTGCCGCTGTTAGCATTGAGTCCGCCCAGAGAGATGCTGCTGGCGAAAATGTTGATGTTGCCACCTTGAGTCTCGATTACATCCTTGGGGTCATTGACAACAAACACTCCGCCGGATCTAAAGGTTACGGTGTCTCCCGTTCTTGCTTGCAGGGAAAGTTTGTTATCGGGCAAGTCTTGGACGGTGATATAGCCGGGGGTATCTAGAACCACGTTGCTGCCGGCTGTCATCTGTTCCAACTGCACTTCTGAGATCGATGTTTCGTTGGGTTCTGGTGCCGGTTCGAGTTCCCCGCCAGTCGAACCCCCGCTGCTGGAGCCGTTACCGCTGACGATCGTAATATTTGCCGGATCGAGCCACAAATTGCCGATCGCACCGTTAGTCGCGCGGGTATCGACCTCTCCTTGGAAAGTTAAAGCATTTTTGCCGGAAACTTCTACTCTGCCGCCGTTACCTGCGGCAGTGCCCCCGCGAGCACTAATATTGCCCAAGAAGCGAGTTATATTGTCTGACCAAATTACCGCAGTGCCGCCATTGCCGCGGTCGATCGCGTTTGCTGCGATCGTAGAATCAGGACTAACATAAGTTACCTGGGCGTTTGGCACTGGTTCCATCCCCTGGAAACCGCCTCCGACGCGCACAGTACCTCCGCCGTCCGTCCCGGAAGCATCGATATTTGCGCCGAAGAGTCCGACTTTTTCCCCTAAAATATTGACTGTGCCACCAGCATTTCCAGAAGGGCCAAATACATTTACAGAACCGGAGACGATCGCACTTCCGGCAACTGCGGGCACAGTTTGCCCGCCAGTCAGTACCAATTGACCTTGTTCGTTAGTGGTTAAACCTGTGGCTGACACTACGCCGGAGCCCGTCAGCAACTGAGGCAAAGAAACCGGGGCGATCGCCGAGTTTTCTGACTGCAAAGACGGAGTAATTTCTAAACTTAATAAATTGCCAACTTGACTGATGCGAACTGCATTTTGTCCCGGAACAGCAGCCACAGTAATTTGACCGTTGGGAGCGGATAATTGTCCTGTATTAATAACGGTTCCACCGAGCAAAGTTAAACTTTGCCCGCTGCCAACTGCCAAGTTTCCGGCATTGACAATTGCACCGAGTTGTGAGTTATTAAAATTAAATTGATTGGGATTTCCCAGTAAAGCTTTGTAATCATTAATTCCGGCCGAATTGAACCAGCGATCGCCGAAACCAATACCTGTAGCAGTTGTCGCGAAAAAAGACCCCGGCACGTTTAATCTAGCATTTTGACCGAAGACAATTCCCGCCGGATTCATTAAGAATAAATTTGAGTTGCCGCCGCTTACAGAAATCAGACCGTTAATGATGGAAACATTGTTGCCGGAAATCCGCCCTAAAATATTTTGAATATTTGGATTAGTTAGAAAATTAGCGATTTGACCTTCGCTGAGATTAAATTGGCTGAAGCTGTGAAACAGATTGGCGCCGTTCCCTGACAGTTGTCCGCCACTAATGTCTGTGCGGTTTTGCTCGGAGTTAACAACAGTATTAGTGCCGTCATTTGCAGGAACGACAGATTGCGATCGAACTGCTAGCGGTAGCAGCCAAAAACCTAATGTCAAAATTAGAGCAGAACGAAAATAGGTCATTAGTCAGTTGTCAGTTGTCAGTTGTCAGTTGTCAATAGTCATTACTCAATAGTCATTAGTTAGTGGTTATTTTTCTTATATTTGTTGTTATTTGTTGGTTCCAATGACCAATGCCCCATGCCCCATGCCCCATGCCCCATGCCCCATTCTAATCTCTTATCGTTTTGATTTTTTTTGAGCTGTAATGTTCCGCCAAAGTGCCAATAAACTTAAAAAGGTCGATCGAACACTACCACCGCCGGGGTCGATCGCACTCCCAAACCACCCGTTGCCAGAATGTCGGAAATACAATGCAGATTTTATATCGATCTGTAACGAGTGTATTGACAAAATCCCCCCAGAGTCCTAGGATTGGAGCACTGATTGGGTGGGAAAGTAAAAACCCACACAATAACTGGCTCCTCTAATAAAGTTAAAAGCAAAATATTGATGCTTTTAGAGACCAACCATGCAAACTCAAACTTCCTCATTTCTAACTGAACAAATAGTAGAGCAGATATTTTCTTCAGGCGAACTGACTCGCGAGGACAGACAGCGAATTCAGTCAATGCTCTTAAATGAGTCTATCGGAGAAAACGAATTGAGCTTAATTGAAAGAGTCATGGAAGGCGTAGTCAAGGGAATACTTGACGTGCTCGATTAGTTTAGAAATGGCGCTAACCTATCTAAATGTAGGGTGCGCCGGGCCGCGCACCTTACCCTAATTTTAAATATAGCAACCGCCAAGAGGGTTAGGACATTCTTAATCGCTGAAACCCTAGCTATTACTGCTTTTTCCTTCTTCCTTCTTCCGACTTCCATCGGACTTCTTCCGACTTCCATCGGACTTCTTCCTTCTGCTATAAAATCGAAAATCGAAAATTCTGTCACCGTTCTAAAAATCATCATCGGGGCCCTCATCCGGGCCGTCATCCGAGCTCTGATCGCGACGCACAAGTTCAGAAGGAGGCCTATCGTTACTCCAGGCCCACCACACGCCGCCGCACTGGCAGCGGTAAAATTCTTGCCACTTGCGGCGGTTGAACTCGGTGTAGACTGGCGATCGGCGATTAATCCAGACCTCAGCGGCATCCGTGCAACTAGCGCCACACTTGGGGCAGCAAAACTCATTAGCGTGAACCGCCGTCGCAGTCCATTCAGGAGGATGTGGAGCAAAAGCTTCCATGTGTTAGAGTTTCTATCTAAACTGCTGGTAATTACGGCAAATCAAGGGTTGCTAAAGATCCGCAGAGTTCGGAATGACCTAAGCAATGACATAAGTACGCTGTTGAGTGCGTAATTCATCGGCCCGTTATTTTTTTTAGCATTTGCCGTCAGATGAATAGTATAACTGATGTGGTGCAAGCCGTCGATCGGCATTCTTAAGTATTTCAAGGACTAGGCTCATGTCTATCTACAATCTTATCTCGTTTCTGGGCATTTTTGGCTTATGTGCGATCGCCTGGATTTTTTCCGAAAACCGACAGTCCAAGTATATTCCCTGGCGCGTCATCATCTGGGGCATTGGTCTACAATTAGTCTTAGGATTTTTAGTATTCCTGTTCCCCCCAACTCGCATCGCCCTAGAGTGGTTTACAGGCTTACTGGATGGAGTATTTACCGCTGCTGACGCTGGAGCGAGGTTTGTATTCGGTAAAAACATTGTTCCAATACCCGGTCAAGACCCCCCAGTTAATTTAGGATATATTTTTGCCTTTCGAGCTTTACCGACAGTCATCTTTTTTTCTGGCCTCATGGCTTTGCTTTACAACATCGGTGTGATTCAAATTATCACCGAAGTTTTTGCCAAAATCTTTTATATGACAATGCGGTTGAGCGGCGCCGAAGCCCTCAGCGGCGCTGCTAATATTTTCGTAGGAATTGAAGCGGCAATTGTTGTCAAGCCTTATTTGCCGAAAATGACTCGTTCGGAACTTTGTGCAATCCTCTCTTGCTGTTTTGGGACTGCCGCTTCTTCAACTTTAGCAATTTATGTGAGTTTTCTCAAGCCAGTTTTTCCCAATATTTTAGGGCATTTAGTTTCCGCCTCAATTATCGCCATTCCCGCTTGTTTTGTCCTCTCCAAAATCTTAGTACCAGAAACAGACAAACCCCTGACAATGGGTGGCATTCCCAAGGAAGAACGGAAGCCTAAAGGCCGCGAGTTTGTGGGCGAAGAAATTTCGGACATGGATCGCGAAGAATTCAAACAAGAGACTGTTGGGGGAGAACCCATCGAACGAGTCAGCCCTCTCGATGCAGCGATTATTGGTGCATTGGACGGTGTAAAAATGGCTGTGGCCATTGCCGCTGTTTTGATTTTAATCTTAGGCTTAGTTTCGTTAATTAATCAATTCTTTGGTTGGCTGGCAATTTTGCCCGGCCCCATTGGTGGTTTTTTCAAAGTTGTCACCTTAGCCAACATTATGGGATTTTTATTTTATCCCCTGACGCTATTAACAGGAGTCTCCATTGACGACTCTTGGCAAGCATCAGTAATTATCGGTCGCAGGCTATTAGAAACAGCCATTCCGCCCTATCAAAGTTTAGCAGAAGCATCGGCAAAAGGACTGGTGAGCGATCGTACAGTTTTGATTGTCAGTTACGCCCTTTCCGGCTTTGCCCACTTAGCCTCCGTCGGCATATTTGTCGGCGGCACAATCGCCCTAATTCCATCCCGCCGTAAAGACATTTCCGAACTCGGTTGGAAAGCATTATTTGTCGGCACTTTAGCGACAATGATGATCGCTTGCATCGCGGGCACTTTCGACACAGGAGACGCCAGCATTTTAGGCGCTAAAACAGCCCCTGCTGCCCCGTTAACAGCCCCTGATTCTCCGAAACCGCTGCCATCCCCAGCCGCGAATTCAAAGCCGTCAGTTGCCCCAGCAATTGCCAGTCCGAAGCCTTCGGCTAACACCGAAAAAGCGTCTCCCAGAGCTCAAGAATCTCCCTCTCCCGCATCCAAGAAAAACCCTTAATTATATTCTATTGACTTGTAGGGGCGGGTTTTTCCAAGAATATTTAACTCCCGTTAAAAATCTACATAAACCCGCCCGCACACAACCAATAACCTACCTCAACTTTGCTTTCGATAAAACAAGTTAGGAACGGACTCTGACCCAAGAAACCGGGTTTTTCACCAAATCTGTGGCTGTAACGCATCTTCTCAGCAAAAAACCCGGTTTCTGGCTACCCGTGCATCAGTCCTAAGATTGTCAATTATCGACAAATATTGTAGGTAAAACTAGCCCTTGGGTGGGGGCGGGTTTACGAGATTGTAGGTTTTAGGCAATTATTGTAGGTAAAACCCGCCCCTACGAAGCCGTGACCGATATTATTGTTTTTTATCCAGATGTAATTACCCCTTACCAATTATCAATTACCCTAAAATTTATGAATCCCGAACCAGAAATTCGCCGCCTGTTAGATGTGATGCCCGCTTCCGGCCGCATGATGTGTAAAATTATTAATAAGCCACAACAATCAACGGTAATTGACTGCGATTTTCCTTTGCCTTGGAATCAATCTCGCCCGATTTATATTAATTTTGATTTGTGGCGGCTGCTATCTAAGCCGCAGCGGGATTTACTGCTATTGCGGAATGTAAGTTTTCTGTGCAATTTTAAGTGGTTTAAACCGGATATTTATCAAGGTGCAGCTCTGGCGGGAATTGTCGGGACTGTTGTAGAATTGTTGCAAGGAGATGCGATCGGCACTGCGATCGCGGGCGGTTTGACGGGACTGGCGATGACTCGAATTTGGCGCGACAACCGCAGTTCCCAAGTAGAGTTAGATGCTGACGAAGCGGCGATTAGAGTCGCGGGAAGGCGTGGTTACAACGAAGCGGAAGCGGCCGGACATTTGCTGGGGGCGATCGAGGCTGTGGCGCAAATTGAAGGGCGCAGTTTGGATTTTAATGAGTTGATTCGGTGTCAAAACTTAAAGGCGATATCGGGTATTTCTGCGGTGGGCGTACCCGATAGTGTGAGGCAAGAGTAATGCGATCGCAAATTATAACCATTCATCTCTGTACAGACAAACTAACAAGTTGCTTGAGAACCCGCATAGCTTCATTGAAGCCATTATTGCGACTATTGCAAATACTAAATAAATCTGACAGCGCATATTGATTTATTTCCCCACGCAGCAGCTTCAGGAAAATATATTCTTCGCCGTTACTTATCATCCCAAAAGTAGAGTTTTAGGGGTAAGGATTTCCCATCATGTATGCTAAAATCTGGGGAATAGCCCGCGAAACACTGAAACCATATTCTTTACTTTCAATTACCACTATCCAAAATTGATTTTGAATGACTAAAGCATCAATTTGTGTAGACGCGGTTGCAACCGCCGATTCATAAACAGAATAACTTATTCTTCTGCTCGCTCGACCGCCAGCTTCGCATACTTCAAATTATTTTGATATTCTACAATCTTTTGCTGGCTAATTTTGTATTTAGGACTACTAGCAGGTATTTTTTTCATCCCAGCAATTGCTTGTGCCCAGGCAACAATCACCTGTTGCCACTGTTGTTTTGTTGTGGCAGTTTGAGTTAAAGAAGCTGCACGAGTTGCTTGATTTACTGCTTGCCGAAAATCATTGTCAGCATTGGTTGGAGTTGCTGGCGGAGTTACTTTTGGATTCGCTGGTAAATTTGTCGGCGGAGTAGTTTTTCTGGGAGTGCGATTCGCAGGTAAGTTGGTCGGTGGAGTAGTTTTGTTGGGAATTGGAGACGGAGTTGCTGTTGGATTCGCGGGTAAATTTGTCGGCGGATTAGTTTGTGAAACAGCAGGCCCAGTAGCAGGTAAATTAGCTGACGGAGTTTGTAGTGATGCCCCGGCAGTTGCTGGCTTGAGTGCGATTAGCATCTCATACCTCTGCGTCAATTTATCTACTTCTGCATTTGTCATGGCTATGCCGCGTACAGAATTAAGAGCCGCGATCGTCCGATCGAATTCTGCTATATTTTCTTTGGGTACAGATGACTCGATGAAATTTTTAGATGCAGCAGAATTGACCAGGGTCAGAATTTGTTCAAAATTGAAATAACCGTAGCCGCTGTTAGGCTTTGGTAAAGAACTCGTAATTGTTTGAAAGTTTTCGCTTTGTGCTAAAGTTGGATTTGATGTAGCTGCGATCGCTGGTAATGTTTTGGCATTCCCTACAGCGATAAATACTGAATTTGCATCTAACCAACCGTGTCCCAATACCAAGTCTTGACTGGGCACTTGCCATTCAGTTATAGCTCGATCGGCAATCTGTTTTTCAGATACGGCTATACCATTACCTCGGGCAAGCACATTCAATTTAGCAAACGTGCTTTTAGCTGCTTCAAGATTGCTGGTTTGAATTACTATTTTTACCCCGATCGCACTTTCTAAAGATACGTCTGGCAGTGAAATTACTCCGAATCCGTATTCTCCATCCATCCAGCCAAAAATATCTTTATCTAAATCGAGATTTAATGCTGCTAAATTTCCTCTAAATTGAGTAAGTCCCTGGCTGAATTCTGGAATATTTTGTGTTTGGCTGACAAAATTACCCCAATTATTATTGATGCCTTTACCCGTAAATAAAGCAACTGTTTGCTGGGTAAAATAACTAATTATTTTTTCAGTTGCGGGCTGAAAGTTGGTTTGAGTGGTGGCATTCGGCTGTAAATTGGCAACAGTATTAATCCGAATCCCAGCATCATCAATGCCAATACCGCCGCTTAAAGACTTTATCGGATATAGTTCGGCTCGATCGAGCAGTGGTGCGTTTTGAGCTTGAGGAGCATTTGCGACACTCTCCTTTATCAAGGCTAAACTATCAAAAATATAAAATTGAGCTACTGGATTGTCAATTTTTAAATCGCTTGATAATACTTTGGCAACTTCTGGCTTGCTTGCTAAGGATGGTTGTCCTTTGTAGATATCAATAGATTTTTGGACATTTGGCTCCTTGTCACTGCAAACAAGATAACGCTTCACGATCGCGCAGTAGCTTTTATCGCCTTTGTTAGTAGTAGACTCCTGTATTTTAAATCCTTTGTAATCAATCTCTTTAATTTTTTCGTCAGGATTAATTTTGCTGAGCTTTTGATTTAATTGCCACATACTCAGCTTATTTTTAATCGTAATTACCCCGATAAATTCAGGAGTAGGCGATTGCTGTCCTTGGGTTTTAGCTGATGGTAATGCAGCCCAGACAACAGTACCCAGCCAAGGTTTGATATCTCGATCGTAATTCAGTTGAGGACTTTCCTTAGCAAATTCTTTCTCAAACTCTTTCCAAGCTCGATCGAAAAGTTCCCTAGCTTCTGGTGTGCCAAATTTCTGTAACTTTGACCAAGACTGAGGGTTGAGATCGATCGTGCCGCCCACTAAAGCGTCACTCGGAATCAGTTTAGCATTATCTAGGGGTTTACTATCAGCTCCTAAATAACCATCCGAGTACAGATATGTTGCCGCGCCGCCGATCGCAAGTAAACTCAAAACAGCAACGGTGGTTTTAGCGAATTTGCCAGCCATAATGTTTTTTTAAATAAAGATTGTTTGAGACGATATTAACTTCCAACTGTTTGTAGTGCGGACTTGGTGTCCGTAATTTCGGAGCGGACACCAAGTCCGTACTGCGAACTAATTTTTGAGAAACTAATTTTTTGACTGTCGATCGAGCGGACATTGCATAATACAATATTGTACTTTTCTAATTGTGGAGCGTCAAGATCGGCAATCTAGCGGCAACAATTCTTATTAGGTTGTTTGAAAACTTACATGAATTTGGAACTGAATTGTTTGTATAAAGTTACGATCGATCTATCCCCCTATGACTCATCCTCATCTACTCGCCGACTGAGATAATCCGGCAAGTCATCAAAACATACTCCCACCAAACGGCAAAAATCCCTCATTTGCCGAACAGTCATCGTAGGTTCGTCTCCCTTTTCCCATCGCCGCACCGACGAAGCCGACACCCCCATCCGCACAGCCAACTCTTCTTGGCTCAAGTTAGCGTCCTCTCGCAGTCTCCGAAAAGCCAACTCATTTTCTGGTTGCCGTTGACGTTGCCTTTTTTTTACCATATTATTATAACAGATTAATTTAAGCGCTTAATTTAAGCGCTTAACTAGCTTGTGATAGGCACAGCCATAGCCAGAACAGACTGCACTAAAAATAAAAGGTGCAATTCTGTCACATTCCTATGGGCAAACATACCCAATTTACAATACAGCCATGAACACCCCAGAAACTGCGAATGCCTGGATTATTTACCGACTCCTGCCCAACTTTCAGCGCTTACCCGTCGCGCAATTTCGCAGCCGCAGCGAAGCAGAATCTTCCCTGAAAGTCATCCGGCAAATGCTACCCAATACCGAATTAATACTTGCTTTCGAGGTTGGGCCAGAAAATCCAACTACCGAACTCAATCAGCCCCCTGCTAAAGAACCAAACTTGCAAACTTCAGTTAACCGAGAACTCTTGAAACTTTTCATTATCAGTTCTCGTCCTGTTGTTTCCCGCGTCATTCATTCTTTTCACCGCGATAATTTTGCCTGCGTTTCTGACTGGAGTCCGCTTGTCCCAACTCAAAATCCAGGTGAAGTGATGAGCGTCTTGATTAAATATTTTGCCACTAACTCTTAGCGTTTGATTGAACAGTCTCGATCGTATTGATAACGGTAAGGTGCGCCCAGCGCACCCTACATCTACATCAGCGGGGTGATGCTTATTAGACCTCTTGCAAAAATAGCTGGGACGGGCTCTCCGGCCCGTCCCACAAAAAGTTTTTTCTCTTGTGGGATGGGCCGGAGAGCCCGTCCGAAAATTTGATCGAAAGGACTTTTGCAAGAAGTCTATTGGTAATAGCTTTAGCAATGTCCGTTTATTGATATCATGTCCGGTCGATTACCCTGATTCCTGTAGGGGCGGGTTCACAAATAATATTTGCCAAAAACGGACAATCTCACAAACGGGCCCCGGCAATTGTATTATGGGCGATCGATCGGACATGATATGAGTCCTAAATTTATCGATCAATCTCCCTAATCGATCGGACTGTCGTTGCGGGCGATCGCCAAATCAGGAACAATGATAAACTTGATATTCATACCCATCAACAGGCGGCAAATCGCGCGATTCAACCTGACATTTTTGTGCTGCTAAATTAACAGGTGCGCGAAAATTAACCAACCACAAATCAAGCGGGCGTTCTAATTGACTGAGTGTTTTGTCAAGTGTCCCTGCCGCTATTTCCGGCCCATCCCTTCTCTGATTAGCCAAAAGAAACAGCGGAGAATCAAAGGCTTTAACTTCTTCTTTCTTCCTAACATCCGTAACATCCGTTACATCCGCTACAAAATCCGTTGCCGAACTTCTTTCCCATTCCCACCCTATCCCCATCAACTCTCCTATTTCTACATGAGTCTTTTGAGTAGTAGCAATTAACACGGGAACTTTCGATAATTCGCGGATAATCGGAATTAAAAGGTCTGGTTTGTAATATTTGCGATAGCCGAGATTGGAATTTACTGTGACACCGCTCAAAAAACCCATTGCTAAAATTAGCACCACTGCTTTTTTGCCAGGAACTTCGATCGCCCGTAAATTAAACCATTGACTTTTGGCTGTAGGTGTGTTATAAATAACCGCCAAGGTTGCTCCTAAAAGCAATATCACCCCCGGAAAGTAGACGAAATTGTATCGTGCGCCGCGAGTTAGGTCAATCCCTAGAATATATGCAAAGCTGAAAAATAGGAAAATTGCTCCTAGCACAAATCCGCCGAAAATAACAGTACCTAAACGAGTATCGGGCGTTGTTAAGGAATTTTTAAGAGCGCTAAACAGGATGGGAAGCACCAATATAAAAAATATTGTCATGGCGATCGCCGATGCAACTACTACTGCCAAATTTGGCGATTCCACCGGCAGCAGAGACATGACAGTGATCCATCCAGCTAAAGCTTGAAAAATCGGCGCGATCCAATCTAAAAATGTGCCATCGCCACTGACTATCCAATTAGTTAGTTCGCTGCCGTATTTATTGGACAAAAATACCGGCAACCAAACTAAACCGCCCGCCAAAGTGCCCATCGCTACTGCGAAAAACCGCCAGAGGATTGGAAATTGCCAAATATTAGGCTGCTGGCTGTTGGAACTTGGCAATTTTCCATTAAAATGCTGCCAGATTACCGCAATTAATGCTATTAATTCCGCACACAAAGTTAGTGTAAAAAAGTAGTGAACCGCAATTCCCAAACAGTTAACAACTACCCAAAGCAGCACCGCCCAAATAGGCAGGGGAGCGCGCTGTTGCAGCTTTTTTGCAGCTAAGCTGAGGCAAAAAAGAGAGGCAATAACTAATAAGATTCCTAAAGTGTAATGGCGAGCTTCTTGAGCGAGATAAATGCCGTAGGGAGAAACTGCCATCATCGCAGCAGCACATTGACCGACTAAACGAGAACTAAAAGCAAACTTGCCTAAAAAGTAGATAGCTGGAACTGAAATCACGCCCAATAAAGCAGGGAGCGATCGCCCAATCCAAACTAAACTATCCTCGGTCGGCCCAAACAGTCGCATCCACCAGTGGGCGAGCATAAAATATACTGGTGGATGATTGCTTTCTAGCAGCAAATTGCCTAGCACGTCGGCGGTGTCAGCATCGGGGCGCAATTGTAGCGGTTGTAATAATGTAGAAAGATCGATCGCGCGATCGATCGGCACCCCTCGAAAACTGTTGCCCAAACTAAAAACTAGAGTAGAAAACTCGTCTGTCCAGAGCGGTTTCGAGTTTAAATTGGCAAAGCGCAAAATAAAGGCGATCGCCGTCCACAGAAATAGCAACAACAGTTGTTTGTTCTTAATCATTAATTGAGTCAGCAGTCAGTTGTCAGTTGTCATCACTCAACGCCGTCAACAGTCAACAGTCAACAGTCAACAATTCCCCATTACCTACTTCACGTCGGTCACCCGCCAACTCAGCTTCATATTGATCCAGAAATTCCACAGAGTCACAGTCGCGATCGCGATTAAATTAGCAAGATATTTATTGATTCCAAAAAGATTAAACAGCAAATTAAACAGCAGCAAATTCAAAATCAAACCCATCAAGCAAATCGTGTTAAATTTTAACAGCCGTTTCAATCGCTGGCGCTTTCTTGGCTGCAGCTTAGAAATGTCCCCAAAAGTCCACAAATCATTCCACAAAAAGTTACTGATAATTGCCAATTCAGCAGCAACGATCAGACTGCCATTCACCTCCAAATGGAGGATATCGGACAGCACGTACAAAACCCCCATATTCACAAATACGCCGCTGAAACCCACAAGGCCAAACCGCAGAAACTTGCCCATCGGCCAGCGGGCAAACCGCAACCTCAGCAAATGCCGCAAATAGTCAATATACTGTTTCCAGGTAACTTTGCTCTCGCCTTCTTGCCGCTCTTGAAACACGTAACCAACTTCTCCAATCCAGCCGATATCGCCCCTACCGAGCACTTCAATCAATATTTTGTAACCAGCAGGATTCATGGTTTTGCCGGCTATGCAACAGCGGCGCACCATAAAATAGCCGCTCATCGGATCGGAAACTCGGCCCACCACTCCCGGCAGGATCACCAACCCCAGGGTTTGAGCGCCCCGCGATAAAAATCGCCTGACAACGCTCCAGTCGCTCACCCCGCCCTCGCCCACGTGGCGACTCGCAGCGGCCAAATCGGCTCCCCGCTGAATTTCTGCTAAAAGCTGCAACAGCGTCTCCGGGGGATGCTGCAAGTCGGCATCGATGACGCCCAAAACCTCACCCAGAGCGACCTGCCACCCGCGAATCACCGCTGTGGAAAGTCCCCGCTCGTCTTCGCGGCGCATCACCCGCAATTGCGGATATTCCGGTGTCAGGGACAGGGCGACTTCCCAGGTGCGATCGGGGCTGTTGTCATCGACTACAATTAATTCGTAGTTGCCGGGAATACTGCCATCTAGCAAGTGGCTCAATTTTTCCACAATACTCTTGACATTCTTGCACTCGTTGTAGGTGGGAATGACCAGGGAAAAATAAATTGGCGGTGTGCCTGCGTCTACAAAAGTTGAGCCGAAAGTCTGTATAGCAGGAATTTGCAAAGGCCCCGACGGCACTGGCAAGACCTGATTTGGTTGGTTTATGCCCATAATTTCAGTGTTCAGAAAGTCCAGAATAGTTTCGTAGCACTTGAGATTGTAAAATATCGTTCCTCCATAATTGATTAGTTAAAATATAAAAACGCCTTAATTCTAGTCAGTAATTCTGTAATTGAGTTAAAAAAAAACTGTGGATGCAATTCTCGATCGAGCTTTACAAGGTTATAACATCTCTACAGCAGAGGCATTGGTTCTTTTGCAGCAAAGAGATCCCGATGCGCGAGCTTCTATTCAAACAACCGCTGACTTGCTCCGCCGCCGACAATCAGGGGATACTGTCACCTACGTTATCAACCGCAATATTAATTTCACCAATATTTGCGAGCAGCATTGCAGTTTTTGTGCATTCCGCCGCGACGAGAAAGATGAGGGCGCTTTTTGGTTAGATGCAGCTCAAATTCAGGAAAAGGCAACTGATGCAGTGCAGCGGGGTGCGACGGAAATTTGTATGCAGGGCGGCTTAAATCTTCAAGCTAAGCTCAACGGCGCATTTTTACCTTATTATCTGCAATTGGTGAAAACCATTAAGGATAAGTTTCCTCAGTTGCACTTGCACGCTTTTTCGCCCCAAGAAATAGAATTTATTGCCAGAGGAGATAATCTTAGTTTCAGCTATGTAATTTCGGCTTTGCAGGATGCGGGAGTTGGTTCGATGCCAGGAACCGCTGCGGAAGTTCTCGACGATGCTGTGCGACGGGTGATTTGCCCGGAAAAACTAAATTCGGCAACTTGGCTGGAAATTGTGGGAACTGCTCACAGTCTGGGTTTGCCGACAACCAGTACGATGCTTTGCGGGCATATTGAGACAGCCGAACAGCAGGTTTTGCATTTAGAAAAAGTGCGAGCGCTCCAACAAACTGCGATCGACCAAAACTATCGGGCACGCATCACAGAATTTATTTTACTACCATTTGTCGGACAGCAAGCACCGGCTCCTCTGCGGAGTCGAGTCGGCCGCGACCAACCAATTTTAGCAGATACATTGTTACTCACCGCAGTATCGAGAATCTTCTTAGGCAATTTGATTTCCAATCACCAGCCGAGTTGGGTAAAATTAGGTTTAGATGGAGCTACTGAAGCGCTGAAATGGGGCTGCAACGACATCGGCGGCACTTTGATGGAAGAACACATTACGACGATGGCCGGTGCGGTTGGCGGCAGTTGTCAATCTGTGGAAGATTTGCAAAATGCGATTCGTTCTTTGGGGCGGGATTATCAGCAAAGAGATACAATTTATCGACCTTTAGGGGTTGACAATTTGGCAGCTATTGTGTAACTTTTAGGATGCGAAGCGCGAAGTGCGTAACCTGTTCTACGAGTTTAGCCGTTAGCGAAGCCCTAGGAGAGGATCGCACTTTCAAATTCTTCTAGCGCTTGCAAATTTCCAACCTGCCAAGCACGTTCCACTGTAGCCGGAATCATCTGGGCGATCGCGATTTCTGGAAAATTCGGACTCATATCGGATTCTACATACTCTCCATCTTGCAGCAAATAAATGCGAAGTCTGCCGCTGTCATAAACCCATACTTCTGGAACTCCAATAATTTTATAGGCATCGATCTTAGTTTTAGAAGTAACATCCGTCTCAATTGCCAAATCGGGCGGCGGATCGTCCGGTAAAAGTCGGCGGCGGCCGATCATCTGTTGATAATTTAGAATGTAAAAGCAAGCATCAGGTTCAACTCCTGCTGCACCTTCCCGTTTGAAAGTAGTAGAACCAAAGGGTTCATATCTTCTGCCCGCAGACTTGAGTAAATTTTTTACTAGATCGGAAATTAAATCTTTCGGATTTTCCCGATCTAGTAAGGGAACCCTAATTTATAAGGTACTGTTGCTGTAGGCAATTCTGGTTCTTCGCTTTTCTCCTAATTCCTGCAAAATAGACTCGAATTCCAGCCAAGTGATATTGGGAATAGTTACGACACTGCCGGGAGAAAGCGTTATTTTGCTAACGGGTTTTAGGACGGGGGTGATAACAATCATAAGCTGAATTGGGAGCTAGTTGTTAAGTTTGTGCCAAGGGCAGGCAGGATGCCTACCCCACAAGAGTTTTTGGATATATCTGTTGAGTTTAGCACGGGCAACGAGAAGAGATTTGCGATCGCACTTTTGACTCAATTCTAGAAACATCGATCGCACATTTATGACTTCATTGCAGGCGGATTAATTTGACTAACAGACTCATGATTTCTCCCTGATCGGGTGTAATAATGATGCGATTGTCGGGAATCGCGATCGGATGAGTCCAACGAACAGCTTCTTCGTAGCGCAATGCGTGCAGTTGGTGGATAGTTCGCCGTACCCCCAGCGGCGAACCGATGATGACGTGACGGACTGCTTCGCGATCGGCCTCAAAGGTTTGGTTGGTTAAAACATTGGGCGATGTTTGGTTCGATGATGAATCTTGCAACATAGCTTTGACCAATAATTTTGGATAGGTTGGATGCTTTGTAACGGTAAAACCGCGTACAATAACAAGTTGAAGAAAAGACAGCAATTCCCCTACAGCACAAGTGTCTTAGCTGGTGCTGTCTAATCTCTATTGGGTTAAATCTAAATTAATTTAGGGTAGATGTCAATCATTTTAGGCAAAACTCAAATAAATTAATATAACTTAACAAATAGCCTATGGAAACCTCAGAAAGAGCCGATCGATCGCCCCTAATGCGACTGAGAGTTCAGCGGTTTATGACTCAAAAGCAGCTCGCAGAAGCGCTTGGCGTTACGGAAGCGACGGTAAGCAACTGGGAAGCTGGGCGATCGGTACCGAAGCTAACGCCTGTTCAATACAAGAAGTTGCTAGAGATTCTGCAAATTACCTCTGCTGAATTACCAGACCAATTTGGTTTTCCTAGCGATGCTGATGGATAGAAAATGGAATATTATAATTGAGGCGTTTTATCTAAATAAACCAACTCATACAATGTTTTGAAAAAAAAAGGAATATGAGACTTAACATCGCTACTTTGCTCTGAGTAAAATCTCCCCATTTTTAACGAGAGTTGCTCTCTAAATACCCAATCTTCCCGGCTAAAGTCACCGGATGGCTCAATTTGATGCCAATAATCTTTAGCTTTTTTAATTGTGAGCAAAGCCATAATTAATTGATGCTTGCACGTTTCATCGGAGGTATTTTGAAACTCATTTTTCCATGAATCTTGTAATTTATTTAAGTCCGCACAATTTAAACAATGATTTATGCGAGCGAGCGCTCTCTGTATGTTAAGGTTATTATTCAAGTCTGGATCGCTACTAATTTGATCAGCCATATCCATATAAATACTATTCAGTTCAACAGGATTATCCTGATACATCGGAGGATGAGGATAATCATCAAATATTGATTGAAGCTCAGGTGTAAGAAAATATGCTTCTTTATGAATTAAACCTGTAATCCATATCCGGTGCCGTTTTGCATTTTGCGATCGCACCTCCGATTTTTCGTAAAGATCGCAAAAAATTGCTTCTGTATCGGGAAAAGGGTAATCATTAATCTTTTGAGGGTAATCATTAATCTTTTGCAGGTGCAAGTCCAAATCTATCATTGCAAAAAGTCGATCGGGATCTAAATATGAATTCTTCGTATCCTGTGTCTCCTGTTCGTGTAATATTGGAAGAGTAAAGTAGGTGTTTATTACATCTTCGCGATCGCCGCAGTTGAAAAATTCTGGCCTATACTGTTTGGTCTGTCTCCACCATCTCGGAACGCAAGCTTTATAAAAATTGGCATCGGGCATTTGCTCCCTTTTTTTATAAGATTGAGGTGAGTTTCTACCTATATGAATGTCACCTTCGCACAAGACAACAATTTTGTTTTTAATGTCCCGAGACTTAAGAATTATCTCGCAATGTTGTTGTAGCTGTTCTGGATTAAGACTCATTTGTAATATTAGATTCTTGTTTGATCAGTTTTGGCTCAATTTCTTTAACATGAGCTGGTGTCAGAGCTTCACACAATGCGTAGGAGTGAGTTGCCAGAATATATTGATTGCTGGGAGTCCACTCTTTGAGGTCTGATATAATTTGATATTGCCAATCGGGATGAAAAGCAATTTCAACTTCATCCATCAAAACAATAGCATCTTTTATGTTCCGGAACTTGAGCCATACATAAATGCTAAGTCTTTTGAGTTCGCCGTGACTTAAATCTTCGGGATATAGTTCTATGTTTTCACCATTATTATACAATTGAAAGTTGACACCAGAAAAATCTTCATCTAAATTTATCGTTTTATTTCCCAACAGCAGATTTAATTCCTTAATTAGAGCTTGATAGCTGTTTCCATAATGACCTGTTTTTATCGCTTCTTTGAAATCGCGATCGCGAGCATTTTTAAATACTTCAATAAGTAGCTCTACAGCAAGGAAGTCATATGTAAAAAAGCCTTTTAATTCAGATTTTGCAGAGTCGAGTATCCCGTAATAACCACCATCTGCCTTACTTGAGCCTCTAAATAATAATTTTTTATAGTTTTGTGGTAAAAATAAAAAAACTTGTGTTGAAGGAGCTGCTAGAAAAATTTTATGCGATATCTTCTCTAGGAATGATTTTGCTTGCTCGTGGCTTTGATTGTTAAAAAGACACTTTAACACTGTGATTGTTAGTCTTGTTTCGTCGTGAAATATTTCTTCTCTAAAATTTTCAACATAACATATTTCTATGATATTTTCGGAATTTATATCTTCCTCAAGTGTACCTGCTACAAAAGAAAATTTTTGACAATAAAATTCAAGTTGGACAATTTTTTTTCCATCCCAAATATCAATGATTGCTAAAATTTTTTCTTCCCCGTCCAAAATTTTAAATCCCTGAAGCACAGCCTGTACAAACGGTTTTTTATGCTCATCAACCGAACAGTGCAGCAACACAAAAATCAACTGCAACAGCGTACTTTTCCCGCCACCATTTTGACTACCCAGCGGAAAAATCTTAGGAACAAAATCCTTTTCAAAAGTGATGTCAATGTCCTTTAAACCGCGAAAATCAGGAACTTGAACTCGTAACAGGTGCATAAAAAACTCCTGGTGTTGGGTTGCATTTTTTATTGAAACGCTGAGCCACAATCATTTTAGATTATAACTCACATTTTTTACTATTTTCATGAACAGGCTTTCCGGCCTGTTCCACAACATATTCAATTAATCCTCTTTCGCTGATTCCGGCAGTCCGCCAGGGGTTGAAACCCCTGTCTCAAAGCTAAAGTCCTCTGAAGAGGACTGAAGAACTCATTAGTCCTCTTCAGAGGACTTTAGCTATTAGCCAGGGAATTTATTCCCTGGCGGGCTGGCGGGCTTTCGGTTTAAGCAGGAGATGAGATTAAACCTTAAACTTCTCCACAATCCGTCTCATCGCTTCTTCCACATTCTCCCGACTATTAAACGCCGAAATGCGGAAATAACCCTCACCCGCCGCACCAAAACCAGAACCAGGAGTTCCCACAACATTGCAAGTTTCCAGCAACTTCTGAAAGAAATCCCAACTCGACAAACCGTGAGGCGTTTTCACCCACACATAAGGCGCATTTTCGCCACCAAAAACCTCGATTCCCGCGGCTGTCAATTTCTCGCGAATAATCGCAGCATTTTCCATGTAAAAATTGACTAATGCCTGAATTTGTGCCTTGCCCGCCTCCGAATAAACCGCCTCAGCACCGCGCTGCACGATGTAAGAAACGCCGTTAAACTTAGTAGATTGGCGGCGGTTCCACAGCTTCCAAATTTCGACATCTGAACCATCTGCTGCTTTTCCAGTCAAAGTCTTCGGTACAACTGTTAGCGCACAGCGAGTACCCGTAAAACCAGCATTTTTGGAAAAAGAACGAAATTCGATCGCACAATCCCGCGCCCCTTCAATTTCGTAGATAGAATGCGGTAAACTCGGATCGGTAATATACGCTTCGTAGGCCGCATCGAAGAAAATAATCGAACCGTTAGCTTTAGCATAATTTACCCAAGCTTGCAAGTGTTCCTTGGTTGCCGTTGCCCCCGTCGGATTGTTCGGAAAACACAGGTAAATTAAATCGACTTTTTTGTCAGTGGGAATTTCCGCAGTAAAATTGTTTTCTGCTGTAATTGGCAGGTAAACTAAGCCGCCGTATTCGCCATTTTCGTTGGCATCTCCCGTGTGTCCAGCCATCACGTTAGTGTCTACATACACCGGATAAACGGGATCTGTAACTGCGATCGTGTTATTGTTGCCAAAGATATCGAGAATATTGCCACAATCGCACTTAGAACCATCAGAAATAAAGATTTCCGAAGCATCAACATCGCATCCCCGCGACTTGAAATCGTGCTCGGCAATTTTCTCCCGCAGCCACTCATAACCTTGTTCCGGGCCGTATCCTTTAAAGGTATCCCGCGAGCCCATTTCTTCCACCGCCGCCACCATCGCCTCTCGACAAGCAGCCGGTAGCGGTTCAGTCACGTCGCCAATCCCCAGCCGGATGATGGGCGCTTGGGGATTCGCCTCTGCAAAGGCTTTCACCCTGCGCCCAATTTCGGGAAACAGGTAGCCAGCTTTGAGTTTGAGGTAGTTGTCGTTGATAGTTGCCATAGTTCGATCGCTACAGAATGTCGTAGAATAGCTTACTCTCTATCGAAGGAAGAAGGAAGAAGCAAGAAGGAAGAAGCAAGAAGCCTTTAGTTATCTACGAGAGAAGGAAGAAGGCAACCCCCGCCCCAAGGTGGGAAAGCAGTTGGGTGTTTTTACTTAGTCGATCGACAAATACAGGGCATTGACCAAAAAATCAAACTATCTTGTATAATCAAAATAGTGTGCAGCGCAGAAACAATTATGGACGAGATCGAGTACGCCAAACTCTATCAAGAACTGGCGGCAATTCTGGATGAGTTTAATTTGGGTTGGGTAGTTCAACAAGTAGCCGATACTGTAGAGATAGGCAAAGTAATTGAAGAGCGATCGCTCAAAAGAAAAACACCTCTGCTCAAGATAGAAGATTATACCGCAAAAGAACAACTTTTGCTGTTAATTAATGCTGTCGAGCAAGCGACTGTGAACACTTCCGAAATGGAAGACGAAATTGCTTATTTCTTGAAAGTAGAATCAGAAACCTCTCCCCTCGGCACAAAAATTACCTTTGCCAATTCAGGTGGCGAAACTGCCAAAACAATCGAGTTTACCTCCAGCGTCACAGCCCCCCGTCACAAACAGGCGATCGCCCTCAAGCACTTGCTGGAAAAACTGCCCTCTGGGCCGAGCAACTACGCCATCAATTCCGAAATTAAAAGCAAATTAAAAAGCTCGATCGATCCCGATTTTAACACAGCGGCAGAACAAGCCAGAATTTTTGACACTTACCTCTTCACTATTCTGCTAAAAGCAGTTGCTAATGAAGGCGGGACTATTTATTACAACAATGTTTTAGACGACGAAACACCGAAATATTTAACATTTAGAAAAACGGCGGGGAAAATCCACGGAAGTGCACATCCCTATACTCATGCTGTTGTGGAATTTCCCGACAAACCAGCCCTGGAAGTTCACCTAGGAGTAAAAGTCCAAGGTAGAGCCGGAGTTCTGCACAACTGCAACGTTTTAATTTTGTACCAAAAAGAAGCAAATATCTGCCGCTTGCTCAACCGCGAACCCCGACACTCGCAGGTAATTTTAGCAGTAAACTCTCAGCACAGCACCTCAGAACTTAAACTAGAAATGGCTGGTGCTTTTATCGGCTTAGCGTCAGACATTCGCTACGAAGGCGGCAGCTATTTCATTTCTAACAGTTACTCCCAACCCGTAGCAAAACTGCTAACTACCGCTCGCAAAAAATGGGAACTAAACATTTTTCCGAGAGCCACAAACGATGTCCATCGACTGATGTACTCGTTTCAAACTATCTTTAAAGACTTTAAGGCCAGAAACTAACATCAGGGAATTGGGAATTGGGCATGGGGCATGGGGCATGGGGCATCGGGCCTTGGGGATAGTTAGTGTAGGACTTCGCGTAAATACGAAATAAACCGGGTTTTTCACCAGTATTAAAGGCAAAAATGCACTATTTAGTAAAAAAACGGTTTCCGTATCTAGGACTATAGTGATTAGTGGTTAGTGGTTACTGGTTAGTAGTTTTTCTAATAACAAATAAAAAACAACAAATTACCAATGCCCTGTTTGGCCCATGCCCCATCCCCCATGCCTCATCCCCCATGCCGCATCCCCAATATAATTTATGATGTTGCGAGCACCCGAACCTTACGAATAATGTTTAAGAAAGATAAATCTTCCCTGCTGTTTACGATCGGAGCCGCCACACTTCTGATCGGTTTAGGCTTTGTCACCTACTACCTCGTCATTTCCCGTGGGCCCGCCAAAGATTTGCCGCCGGGGGCAACGGTTGTCCCCCAAGATACGATGATGGCCCTATCCATCACCACCGATGAATCGCAGTGGAATAGACTGCGAGAGTTTGGCACGCCGGAGTCAAAAGCTTCGTTTGAGAGGTTTTTAACGGAAATGCGCGATCGCCTCCTCACAAGCAACGGCTACGCCTACCAGCAAGACATTCAACCCTGGGTGGGTAACACAGCAATGGTAGCCTTTCTCCGCAACAAAATAGCTATACCAGCCCCCTCGCCGGCACCCAACACGCCCCCATCTCCGCCAATTCAACAGTCAGTGGCAATTATCCTGCCAATTGCCAACCCGGTCAAAGCCAAAGAATTATTAGCAAAACCCAGGCCTCTGAGCCAAGGAAAAATAGTTGAGCGTAATTATAAAGGCGTGCAAGTCACAGAAACTCAAGGCGTACCCGATCGCAATTTCTCAGTTGCGGTACTCGGCACAAACTATCTAGCAGTCACCACAGATCCTAGCGCTACAGACAGAATAATCGACACCTACAAAGGCGAACCTTCCCTAGCCAAAACCCCTGGCTATGCAGACGCCATAGACAAAATAAAAAGTCCGGGTGCCTTCGGTCAAATCTACGTCAATATGCCCGTTGCCGCCGCCTATGCCGCCGCCAACTCAGCCCGCGAAATTTCGCCAGAAAGCCTCGAAAAACTGCAACAAAATCAGGGATTTGCCACCACAGCGACGCTGGATGTAGAAGGAATTGCCTTCAAATCAGTCTCTTGGCTAAAACCCGATTCTACCAGGAGGATAGCAGTAGAAAACAATGCTCTAAAAATGGTTAACCGCCTGCCCAGCAATACAATAATGATGGTATCCGGTGGCAACTTGCAGCGTTTGTGGCAAGACTACGTATTAGGAGCCGATGCCAACCCGATTTCCCCGATTAATCCCCAAGTTTTACGCACAGGTTTAAAATCCACTACCGGCCTGGATTTAGATAAAGACTTGATGAACTGGATGGCGGGAGAATTTTCTCTATCATTAATACCAGCCCCCGCCCAGAATCCCAGAGACAAATTTGCTGCCGGATTTGTATTTATGGTGGAAACAAACAACCAGGGCGCTGCCAACAAATCTCTGAAACAGCTTGATGAAACGATGAAAACTAAAGGGTTTAGAGTGGAGGAAATTCAAGTCGGCGGCAAATCGGCGATTAAATGGACATCGCCGTTTGGAGGGATTACGGTAACTCGCGGCTGGATGAACGATGTAGCGTTTATGACAGTAGGAGCTCCAGTGGTTGATGCGATCGTGCCGGAACCGAAAAGTCCGCTTTTAAGCAGCGAACTGTTCCAGAAAACAGTCCGATCGGAACTTAAACCCCACAACGGCAATTTCTTCATTGACACCGAGAGTGCGTTTAACCCGAAAAACCTAGCTTTGCCGGAGTTTCCTCCCAGCCAAAAAATGTGGATTGACGCCACGCGGTCGATCGGCGTTACAGCTGCCGTCATTGGCGATCGTACCACCCGTTATGACGCTTTTGTCGGTCTCAAAAAATCCACCCAATCCACTCCTTCTGCAAAGCCTTCACCGCGCCCTGCTTCACCGCGCCCTGCTTCACCCAGTCCCTCGCCCACTGTCCAAACTTCACCCAATTAACTCTTAAATCCTTCCACAAATCCGCCTGCACACCCCCTTAAACACCCACAGGGCGATCGATTAAAACCCAAAAGCAGGCGATCGCAATCGGCAATAGTGGAGTTGATTATAAGAGGGAAATTGAGCCGGATTTAAGTAGTTTTCCTTCACAAAACCTCACACAAAAAAACCAAAAAACCCGGTTTTTTATTTAAATAAACCGGGTTTTTGAACACCCTAACAATTTGACTTATATCATGTCCGGTCGATTACCCTGATTCCTGTAGGGGCGGGTTCACCAATAATATTTGCCAAAAAGGGACAATCTCACAAACCCGCCCCGGCAATTGTATTATGGGCGATCGATCGGACATGATATTACTGAAGAATAATTCAGAATTAAACAGCCAGAATCCAGAAGGGATTCTGTGCGACAGGATGGAGAATCGAGGTTTAAAGCCCCCGATTTTAATCGTGGATCACAAAAAATTCTTTCCGTGACCGTTAACCCTCACTTCAGGCATGGGGTATTGGGAATTCAGAATTCTGTCTTCTGACAATCAAGCATCCACGATACCCGCCACGTGATTCATTCGTCCAGAAATAAAAAACCTGTATCCGATGAAACTTACCCCCCGAATTTATCCGTGGGGTCAATGCTTAAATCTAAAATCTAAAATCTAAAATCGCTTGACTCCTTCTCATTTCTGCTTTTCTTAATTTTAGTTTTCGGCAAGTGTATACTATTTCTTATTGGTAGGAAAATATTTTGGGATGTTTCCGGGTCAGTCTTGGACGCAGAAACCTAGTTTTTGAACCCCGATCCTTCCTTCATACTCTCAATAATAGTTAAACAACCCGGTTTCTAGGGGTGGGAGGGCCTCTAGAAAAACCGTTTTTGTTTTTTTTTAATATGTCATGGGGAAGATACAGATCCGAGGCATTTCGAGTTATATTTAGATCGTGGAAAAGATACGCTGATAAAATTGCCAAGGCAAAGGCAAATTCTACCCATTGACTCCTGAATGCACTTGCAGTCAGAAACCCGGTTGCTTCATAAATATAGCGTCTTCAACCGTTCCGAAAAACCTATGCAGATATTGGCCTTCCTAGTCAGCACCTGTACAACATCGGAACGTGCAGTCAAGCGTCTTAACTGACTACGTTCATCTGGTCATAACACCGTGATGTAAACGCCAGCATTATGCACTGTCGAAGGCGATTAAGGAACGAGTGAACAGGTTTATAGACAAGCGTATCGCTTTCCTAACCAGGGAACCTGAACATTTACCAGGTAAACCTTACTTAGCAATAAGACTGACTGAATAGCTCACAAATACCACCTCTGAAAATGAGGGGGAAATTTCCAATCTTCTACGCACCTTGACCAGACACAGCACAGAGGTGCAAATATTTAGTGACACAGCCGTCAACCAAGTTTTTTCTACAAAGTTGGTTTCTTTACCTAATTTCTGTGATTTATATATTTTACCCATTAAAAACCTATGAAAACCGTCAAAAATATTCAAAAAACGTCTAAATTCCTCTCAAAACCAAGAATAAGCAAACTGACACTTGCTCTGCAAATAGTCTTAATAAATCTTTACTTTGTGCAAGCCAAAGCAGAAGGTCAAACAATTGTTCCAGCGGCGAACGCAACAGGCACTACCGTCACTCCCGCAGCCCAAAACGGAACTCCTGGGCAGCCAACTCGCTTCGATATTCAAGGCGGACAATTATCGAGCGATCGACAAAATCTTTTCCACAGCTTTAAAGAATTCGGCTTGTCGGAAAATCAGATTGCCAACTTTATATCAAACCCCAACATTCGCAACATTTTAGCGGGCATAGGCGGCGGCAACCCGTCGATTATTAACGGCTTAATTCAAGTAACCGGCGGCAATTCTAACTTGTTTCTGATGAATCCATCCGGCATCATATTTGGCAACAGTGCCAGCTTAAACGTGCCGGCTTCTTTCACAGCAACCACCGCCACCGCTATTGGATTTGGTTCAAACTCGTTTAACGCTGTCGGTAGTAGCACCTACACATCTCTGACAGGCGCGCCCAATTCCTTTGCTTTTGGGGCCGATCGAGCAGGGGCAATTATCAGCACGGCAGACTTAGCAGTCAAGTCAGGGCAGAACTTAACCTTGCTCGGCGGCACCGTTGTTAGCACAGGCAGCGTTTCGGCCCCAGACGGTCAACTTACCGTAGCATCAGTCTCCGGGACAAATTTAGTGCAGATCCGCCAGCGAGGCAATTTACTGAGTTTGGAAATCGAGCCGCCCTCAGCGACTAGCAGCACTGAAAGATCCAGCACAGCTTCGACATTCTCGATCGCAACCTTGCCCGAACTGCTCACAGGCATCGGTGAAACAAACGCTACAGGCCTCAGCGTCAATGCCAGCGGTGAAGTGGTACTCACGGCGTCTAACCGAGCAGTAGCTGCGGGGGACGTTGCAGTAAAAGATGCAAACGCTGGGGCGATCGAAATTCAAGCAGCCAACAGCATTACAGTCAGCGGAAACCTGACAAGTTCCCAAGGCGGCCCAATCGCCCTAGAAGCTAGTGGCGACATTAGCACTGTCGATATCAACTCCGACTCCGACACCACCGCAGGCGGCAACATCACCGTCACCAGCCGTACAGGAAAAGTAGAAACAGGCAATATCAACGCAGGGTCGATCGACAAAAACCGTAACGCCGGAAACGTTAGTATTGCAGCACCCTCAAGCAGCATTCAAACAGGGTTCATAGACGCCAACTCCGAAGAAAAACAAGGTGGCGCAGTCACCCTCAACGCCCGCAACGACATACAAGTAACCCATATCAACACCGAAGGCCGAACAGGCGGAGGAGATATTGGCATTAAAGCCGGCGGTAATTTCCGAGCTACAGGCACTTTCACCAACGATAACAACTGCTTGTCGCAACCTTGCAGCATTTCCGCATCCACTACTGGTAGCGCTAATGGTGGAAATATCACCATTGGCTACGGTGGTGGCGAAGCCTCGAACACTCCTTTCAGCGTCGGGCCCGACTATAACAAACTCAACGGTACTGCTGGCAGCATTGCCACTGGGGGTCCAAAGAAGGAAAATGTTATTACACAGGGAAGTTATTTCAGCCCCACCCCTCAGATAGTACAGCCGACCCAAATTAACATTACGGCTTCTTCAGTATCGCCAGCACCGACACCAGCACCTGCAGCGACACCGACACCAGAACCTGCAGCGACACCAACACCAGCACCTGCAGCGACACCAACACCCGCACCTGCAGCGACACCAACCCCAGCACCTGCAGCGACACCAACACCAGCGCCGACACCAGCACCGACACCAGCGCCGACACCAGCACCGACACCAGCACCGACACCAGCGCCGACACCAGCACCGACCCCAGCGCCGACCCCAGCGCCGACACCCGCACCGACACCCGCACCGACACCAGCACCAACACCAGCACCAACACCAGCACCAACACCCGCACCGACACCAGCACCAACACCAGCACCAGCACCAGCACCTGCACCAGCACCTGCACCCGCACCTTTACAAACACTAACGCCTGCACCCGCCCCGGCACCGGCACCAGCACCAGCACCAGCACCAACACCAGCACCAGCACCAGCACCCGCACCAGCGCCAGCACCCGCACCCGCACCAGCCCCGGCACCAGCCCCGGCACCAGCACCAGCACCAGCACCGGCACCAGCCCCGGCACCAGCACCAGCACCAGCACCAGCGCCAGCGCCAGCGCCCGCACCAGCGCCCGCACCAGCACCAGCACCAGCACCAGCACCAGCGCCCGCACCAGCGCCAGCACCAGCACCAGCACCAGCACCAGCACCAGCACCAGCACCAGCACCAGCACCAGCACCAGCACCAGCACCAGCGCCCGCACCAGCACCAGCGCCCGCACCAGCACCAGCGCCCGCACCAGCGCCGGTACCCAATGTTTTGCCGATCGCACCCACAATTACTCCCAATCCAGCGCCGGTACCCAATGTTTTGCCGATCGCACCCACAATTACTCCCAATCCAGCGCCGGTATCCAATGTTTTGCCGATCGCACCCACAATTACTCCCAATCCAGTGGTTGCGCCTGCTGCTGCGCCGATAAATCTCGCACCGATACCGACACCGGAGCTCGCAGCCAACCAGCCGCCGAGCACAAATCGTTTATTTTCGCCCAGCTTGCAAGAGCAAAACCAGATATCTAATTCCTTGCAACAGCGCAATTCACCTCCCGCGTCTGCGAATCTTGACGCTTCCAAGTTGCCACCTAACCTCGGCGCTGTTATTTTTCCCGTGGAGGAGAGATTTACCAGCGAGTTTGTCGATTACCTAAATTTGCCATCAACAACTGCGCTCGCCACCCTAGAAGATGCCCAAATTACCCTTCGCAGTGTCCAACAAGCCACAGGCATCAAACCAGCTCTCATTTATATCAGCTTTGTACCCAGGGGTTCTACAGTCGATCGGCCTTACAGCAGTTCCCCCATCTTGCGCGTAGAACAGCAAATTCAAGCCTCTGACGAACTGGAAATGATGGTGATCGCCCCGGAAGGCGTGCCCGTTCGCCAGCGCATCTCTGGAACCTCTCGCGCCCAGGTAATGGAAGCTATGGAGAGATTTCGGGCTGAACTGACTAATCCGGTAAAGCGCAATACTAAAAGTTATTTGCCCTTGGCTCAGCAGCTCTACAAGTGGATAGTAGCGCCGCTCGAAGCAGAGTTGCAAGCCAAAGGCATTGAGAATTTATCTTTTATCTCAGATATGGGGTTGCGATCGATACCGATGAGCGCCCTGCACGACGGCAAAGGCTTTCTGGTTGAGCGTTACAGTGTTGGATCGATGCCGAGTCTGAGTTTGACGGATACCAGCGCCACCAATTTTAAAAATACCCAAGTTCTGGCAATGGGGGCGTCGCAATTTCCAGAGATGAGTCCTTTGCCTGCGGTGGAAATAGAAGTATCGACAATCACGCCGCAGCAGTGGCCGGGCAAGTCTTTCTTGAACGAAGCTTTCACCCTGGCCAATTTAAAATCGCAGCGCCAGCAGTATCCTTTTGGGATGATTCACTTGGCTACCCACGCCGAATTTCGAGCTGGAGAGCCCAGCCAATCCTTTATTCAGTTGTGGGATACTAAATTGCGTTTGGATCAGTTGCGGCAAATGGGATGGCACAGCCCGCAAGTTGAAATGTTAGTTTTGAGTGCTTGCAAGACTGCTGTGGGCGATCGAGAGGCCGAGTTGGGCTTTGGCGGGTTAGCCGTGCAAGCGGGGGTTAAATCGGCTATGGCGACTCTCTGGTATGTCAGCGACGAGGGTAGTTTGGGGTTGATGACGGAGTTTTACGGGCAGTTAAAAACTGCTCCGATTAAAACAGAAGCACTGCGGCAAGCCCAATTAGCGATGTTGCGGGGAGAAGTGCGAATTGAAGGGGGGATGCTGCACACTTCTGTTGGCAATCTGCCGCTACCCCCGGAATTGGCAAACACGACGAGTCAGAATTTCTCTCATCCTTATTATTGGTCTGCTTTTAGAATGATTGGCAATCCTTGGTAATAAGGTTTGTTTTAGTCGATCGATTGTTGGCTAATTGTGCGAGATTTCGATCAGCGGGGTTGGGGAATATGGGTATAATCGATCGCAATTTAGAGTGCTCCTTCGGCGTGTGTGCGATCGTTTCAGACCTGGATTCAGCAACGCCCGCTGATAATCTAATTGAAGACCTGCAAAAATCTGAATAGTCTGTTTGTAACTTTATTTAAATAAAGAAAGTGCGATCGCCTCTTGACAGGTTATAGTATTATACCTAGAGTCATAATTAAACAGTGCTGCTGTCAGCCCTCTATGAGTGGCGACTCAAATATGTTACCTAGAATACATATTCACTATAAACACCGGTATTGAACACATGAGTAAACAATTATACAAAGTTTTTGACGAAGTAGAATTCAAAGCTCAACTGCTTGCTAAATACTGGAATAATTTTTATACAGAAATTTCCGAGCATTTACCAGATACATATCAGCCTGAAATGCAAGAACTGTCTATAAAGTTAGACGAGGCTTTAAGCAATCTGGTTGATCAACTTCGTAATCCGACTCTGACTCTGGCGACTACAGGAACCACCAGTAGCGGGAAAAGCACTTTGGTAAATTTGTTGTGTGGAGCCGAAATTGTTCCTGTAGCCGTAAGTGAAATGAGCGCCGGGGCAGTCACTATCGAATATAGCAAGGAAAAGTCTCTAATAATCCATGAAACACCAGGAGCATTGTGGGAATGTGGAGAATGGAGAGGTATCAGAGAGGAAAAAATTTATCAGCGCTTATACCAAGTAATGATAAGTTATATCGAAAACCGAGAAAAACAACCGAATTTAGCTTGCCCATAATCTACAATTTTTTACCCTTTCCGGCTTGTCAAAGAGTCTAAACTGGAACTACCACAAGGAACAAGGGTAAAAATTCTTGATTTACCTGGTTTGGCGTATGTGGGCGACCAAGGTAACGCAGATGTTATTAAACAGTGCCGAGAGGCATTGTGCATAGTCACATACAATAGTGCAGAAACCGATGCACATAAAGTAAAAAGTTTACTGCAAGAAGTTGTACAGCAGGTAAAAGATTTGGGTGGTTCTCCTGCACGTATGCTCTTTACTCTGAATCGGATTGACGTTTTTCGAGCCGACAAAAATTGGCCTGAAACAGAAAATCGCTTTGTTGAAAAAGCTAGACGTGATATAAAAAACGAATTGACTGAACAATTACAAGAATATACAGAAGATATTGAGAAGTTACAAGTTGTCAAACTTAGTACATGGCCGGCTCTACTAGCTCTTCAGATCCAAAATAATGATGATATCTATAGTGCTGAAGCCTGTAAAAAGGCAGACAACAATTTTAATGGATTAATTGATGAAAATATATTAGAAGTCCTGCCACGTAACGTACAAAAATGGTCTAGACACGATCGAAACCGAGTTGCTGAAGCATTATGGAAAAAATCTTATGCAGAGGAATTTCAACAGAACTTAAGGGAACATATTACTCAACATTTCCCACAGCTAGTAATTCCACAAATTATAGAACGTTTTAATCGGGCTGCTGGAAATGCAGTAACGGAATGGGCAACACAAACAACAACAGCCATTCTGAATAGTTCAGAAGCACTTTATCAACAGGAATGTAAAAAAATATCAGACATTAGGTCATCACTTAAACAGTTCTTAGAAACTAGCGATGCAAACTTAAAACAGCCTTTTGAAAAACTAGATACAAAAGTTAAACAGGTTCTTGGAAAACAGTCAGAAGATGATGTTGTGAAGTATATAAGAACCATAATTTCGGAACTCCAGCAGGTCGAACCATACGATGAATTACGAGAAAAATTATTCCCACTTTATTCATGGGAAAATGAATTTCAAAAAGGAATTAACCAAGTATTAGAAGCAGTGGCAAAGTCTTTAGAAACTGGAAGGGTAGACTTAGACAGTCCGAATTTAAAAAGAGCAAATGTTTTAAATGTCAATTTACTAGCAAGAAACTTGAACCGTTTAGTTGGCTTAGGCTACAAGGCTTCCGTTGCTAAAGAAGGAAAAACAATGGAAGCAAGAACGGAGGCTGAGAAAAATAAACTCAAACAACTTAATGAGGAACTCAATGAACTAGCTATCCATCTTAACATTGTTATACAGGATGTATTAAAACAGATTTCTACTCAAGAATCAAATAGAATTCATGAGGCTGTGTCCGAATTGTTTCGCTGCCATTTGTCTTATTTTGAAAATGAAGCAAATGATATTGCACCTAACATAGCAATTAAATTTCCTGAATCAGAACTGATTAAAGTCGAAACTGATTTCACATTTAACTTTAGGTTTAAAGCAGGATTTCCTATTACAAAAGGGAATTGGGAGGAAGCAGTACAGGTTCCAAGACAAAAAAGAACTTGGTATACATTGTGGATAGGGAAGAAAACCATTTATGAAACCGAATATCGAACTCGTTCTAGCGATAATGCTGATCTACCAAGCGTAGACAATTTACTTGAAGGGTGGGTAATGCAGGCAAAAGGGGAAGACTCAGAAAGAGTAAATCAAGTTGCAAGCTGGTTTCTAGAACAAATTGATTGTCTAAAAAAAAATGTAGATAAAGTTCAGAGTGATATTCTTGACCGTTATCAAGAAAGGCTTGATAAGGCACACCAAGAGATTACTCTAGATTATGAAAAACAAAGAAACGTCTGGCAACCTATGCAACAAAAAGCTCAAAACCTAGCCGAAGAGTTTTCTAGCTTAGAACAAGTTTGGAAAGTTAAGTGAAGAATTGATAATTAGCTTTGTTAATTTAAAATTATTGCTCAATCCAAAAAATATAATGGCATGACTTCGCAAACCAACAATCCAGTAGCTCAAAACATAGAAAAATTGTATCAACCGATTTGGAAAGAGATTTATCCTAAAATTAAAAATCACAAGAAGGGAGTTCTGTCCACAATAATATATATAATAGTTGGAGGAGACAACTCACAAGCTCAAGAAGTTTGTCAGCGTTTTCAAGTTAAAGCATACGCATCAATAGAAGATGATTTATCTAAATTCGACGAGATTATTGAGCTTTTCATAAGGAATCCTAATAACACAACAGCGATAAATGATGATAATATAATTAAGCGGGCTGAGAAAATTGTTTTAAAAAATCTACGTAAGGTTAGGAATAATTTGGAAGGTAATGATATGGAATTATGGCAAATTTTTTTAATAGGATGTCTAATGGTAGGAACAGTTGTTTGTATAAAAAATAAAGGACGAGAATTAGAAGATAGTCGCGAAATTCAGCTATCAGATAGCCTTCCACTACGATCAAAAATCCCAAAACCTGTAGATTTGTGTCTTGTTGTACCAGCATCAGTGGTAGGAAATTTAACAAACAATAGCCCAATTAATGTGTCTGACATAGAAAAACTCATAGATAATTCCTTATATTTTCTATGTACAAGTCCTGAAGATGCAGATACTATCCAGCCACGTCTAGAATTAACAGGCGAAAATATTACAACTGTTAGTGAACAGAGAGAAATTTATGTCAGGATTAACATTACTGATGGAGAAGAGATGATAGGGAAGAAAGTCCCATATATTTTAAAAAGAAATCTCCCTTCTAATGGAGAAGGTAGGGTTACACAATTAGATTGTCTAAAATATCTATCTGTATCTGGTTTAGAAAACTTTAACCGGATTTAAGGAACCGCAAAATGGATTGGAAAACAGCATCTTCTTACTATGAGGCTCGTCTTAGCGACGCTCTCAACGTGCAGCGACACGCGCTTAACTTGGCTATGTTGCCCCAAGCTGAAGTTCCGGCTCGATTAAAAGAGGTACTTTTACAAGAAGCAGAACCAACTCGTCGCCAACTTGAAAGACTCAAAAAGCGCGAGTTTCGCATTGCAGTTGTCGGGTTAGAAAAAGCAGGAAAAAGCACCTTTATTAATGCTTGGTTGCAATGTGATTTACTTCCAGCAAAGGGAGGAAGATGCACATTTACCACAACACAAATTTATTCAGTTGAAAACGAGTCTGAACAAAGGCTGGAAGTACAAGCGAGAACTGAAGAAGAGTTTATAAACTTACTCAAGGAACTGGAGAAAGTTGGGGCGAAAGAAGACCTAAATACTATACGAACAAACGAAATAACCTTACAACAGGTAAGAAGAGAAGGTAATCTGACTTTTCCCTTTACTAGACTCGAAGATATTAGAGAACCACTCAAGAAGTATGTAGCAGATGAAAAGTATGCTCACGCTGTTTTAGAGGCGAGACTTTATACTAACAAACTTGCTCAGGCTGAAGGGATTGTTTTTTATGATGTTCCCGGTTTAGATTCAGGTTTAGCAAAGCACGTTGATGAAGCACAAGCAATGCTTTCTGACTGTGATGCGGTGATATTGGTACAGCGGTTTACTAGCCTCCGAGAAAAGGAACTAGAAATAATCAAGTTTACCGAACTTGGCGATAAAAACGTCACCGTTGCTGATAAGCTTTTTGTATTTTTAAGTCGGATTGATTCATTAGGTAGTGCAGAGGCGCTTAAAACACATATTGAAGAAGCATCTCAAGACTGGTTAAAGCGTGCAAAGCTTCCACCTGAACGCATTGTATATGGTTCAGCCGGAGCCTATCTAATTTTGAATGGTTTAGCAGGAGAACAGACTAAGTTAGAGATTGGGGATGCAAGTAATATCGAAGCTCAGTTGAAGAGACTGACTGGAATTACCGATGAAGAAACTCTGACTAAAAATGGTACTGGAATTCCAGAAATTAAGGAAAAAATATTTAACTATATCAACACTGAGCGTGTCTCGATTTTAAAGAAAAGATGCGAAGCGTCTATCAATAAGATTTTCAGCAATTCTGAACAGATTTATATTACAGTCAGCAAAAAGTATCCCGAAAATCCTGAAGAAGCCAAGCTATTTGAAGAAAATAATCGGCGGGTTTTCTTTACCGAATGGTGGAATCAAAAATGGGAAACAATCAAAGCTGATTTACAAAAATACTATGAATATTCTGTTATAAACAAATCCTTAGATAGTTCTAATGCTAAGTCATTCACTCAAATAGAAAAATTTAGAGAACGATATTTACAAATCGTTGACAATGAAATGCAGAAACTTAGGGAGGAAACATTTAAAAAGAAAGATACTATCTTTCTTGCTAACTCCAATCCAGAGTTTGACCGCATGAAAGCCAATTTTGCTTGGCGTGATAGTTTGTACGGTGATATTAGTAAGCTTCTTTCTGCAATTGCTCATCAACTTGCTTTAGAACTTAAGGATGAAGCATTAAAATTAGTTGAATATATGACAAGTTTATTATGGGAAAGTAATCAAGTAAAACCCAGGCTAATTGAAAATTCAGAGGAATATTTTTTAGCAAAACTAGAGAATAGCTTAAGCGTATTATTTTTACGCTTTGCACGTCCAGTGGCTGAAGCGCTGATTCGCGGCCCAGTTAATAGTGATACTCGAAATAAAATAATCAAAAGTTTAGGGGTAGATATTGAAATTATTGATAACTACTATAGTGGGGAAGAAGCTGCATTTAGGGTTCTCAAAAAATATGTAAAATATGGTTCAGATTTACTATTTAATTCGGAGATTCGGCAACAAGTATTAGGAGTTACAGGAATAGCAACACAAATTGCTGGGGTAGCAGCGCAAATAGTGGGAGATTTTTCTAATGACATAAAATCGCCACAAGAAGAATCTGTAGTTTTTGAGGTAGGAAATGATATTAGTGCGTTTGAAGAATACTTAATTTATGCAATTTTCAGTGCGGCTGGTTTTGAGTCATACTGTATCCAAGAACTGAAGGGTTTAGTTGATAGTTTCCGAGACAAAGAAGGTACTTGGACTGGCGTTGCTCTCAATGAGTGGTTGCAGGGAAATCCACTTCTGTTTGCTGAAATACCTGATAACTTGAAGTCACAAGAATCGAATTTAGAAGTTAGCGAACGATTGAGGCAATTATCTATTGCTTTAAAAAGAAGTCGTTCGCCGGAGGTACTGTGAGGGACTGAAACTACAGGAAAATAGACCTTTTGCAAAAGTCCTTTTAATGAAATTAAAGGACGGGATCTCCGGCCCATCCCACAAAAATTATCTTTTCTTGTGGAATGGGGCGGAGAGCCCGTCTTAGCTATTTTTTGCAAGAGGTCTAATTTAACATAAGTCTGCAGGTTCGATCGCCCAAAACATCTTCCACCATCATCAATCCGCTTCTAATCCCCCGGAATCATCCCCGATCGCACGCTTAACATCCTCTCAGCAACGGCGGATGCACCAAAAGAACCCCAAAACCCAGGAAGTAGAGGGGGAGTACGTTTGATGTGTTGGTGCGCGTAAATGGCGCGATCGCCCCCTCAAGTGCAATCCCTAACCTCGTATCAATCTCCCTGCGGCAAATTCTCCAGCCAAACCTCTAAATCCTCTATCGACTGAAAATCTAACAATTCCTCTGCTAGAGTTTCAATTTGCTCGATCGACAAATCAGCAATTCTAGTCGTGATAGATTCCGGTAATGTTCCAACTCGCCGATTTAACAGACGGCGATTTAACAGACGTAAAATCAAGGATCTTCCTTCTTGTTCGCGGCCTTGCACAATGCCTTGCACAATGCCTTGCTCAAGGCCTTCTTCCTTCGCTTCCCGATAAAACCGAGTTTCCTCAAGCGTAATCCCTAACATCGCCTCTGCCTCCCTTCGGTTCAAACTTGTAAACTTGTAAACCAGTATTGTCGTCAGCATCTCTATTATGGCGCGACTCGCTGCTTCAGATTCCTCCCGCTGCGATCGCGCCAGCAACAATCGCGCCACTTCCGGCGTACTCGCTTCGTCGATCGTTGTCAAAGCCATCAGCGCCACCCCCAGCGGCAACTGTTCAATATCCCCCAACTCATCCAAATATACGCGATGCACCTGATTGCAGTTCAAGAGCGATCTATACGGATGCGTTTCTGATTGTTCAGTCGATCGAGTAGGATAAATTACCACCGCTTCCCAATCTGTAAATCGCTGACGGTTGCGATAAAAATACAAAAACGACTCACCAAACAATCGCTCATAAAGCAATTCATCCCGCTGAAACTGCACCTCACAGAAATATACAACTCCAGGCTCAGCATCCGGTGGCAAAAACACCCCATCAATTTCAAACTTCGGTTCCTTCACCGCCACGGAGTCAAATCGATACTGTTCCGCATTCGATGGTGACTCTTCCAATAGCTCAAACAGCAGCGTCGGAGCTTCTTGAATTGACACTCCCTAGCCTAAAGGCGTAGGGATTCTTAATTCATCGACTGACCTTTAAGCGCTATGTCCTTTCGGCAATCTTTAAACTTTTCAACCGTGCAATTACACCAATTGACGAGCCTAATTCACAGCAACCCCAGAGGGTCTATCTCCAAAAGCTTACTAGGATACGAACCTAGAGTTCGGGTATGCCCTACCCTACTTAACAAATGAACTAAATTATTTGTTTTCTGGTAAAGAGAATGCGTCGATCCTCTAGCTGTTTTAAGAGTTTTCGCTGCTCTCGGTCCAACAATTTATGCCTAAAAGTGTGTCTCCGTTTCACTTCGGGCAAAGGAGTTTAACCTTGACTGTTCTAGTCTAGCACAAATACAAGAAATTTCCGGATTTTTAGGAATGGATTTAAGAAATTAAAGCCGTCCTAGAAGGACGGGGTTTTAAACCCTATTTTCTGATAACTTGTAAAATATTGAATCTCTACGCATTAACCCAACATCTCCTCTAACCTATGCAACTGCTCGAACCCTCAGTCGATTTTAGATTTTAGATTTTAGATTTGACTCGCCTTGATAAATCTGGGAGGTTGAGCTTTAGTCTAAAATTTGGGGAGTATCCACAACGATTGTCGGGGGCTTCCGTTTTTTGCTGGTTGCAAAAACAGCAAATGGGTAATCAGCTCAATCAATTCTAAAGGATTCCAGATAGCCCCAGATCAAAAAACATCCTATATTTTCAGTCCTAGACGCACTCCCGACAAAGAAACGGGGTTTTTTACTTAATCTCTGGGTAAAAACGAAGGATTTTCCTAAAACCCGGTTTCTGGCCCCCCGTGCGTAAGTCCTAATTTTGTTAATCGGCGATCGAATTTCGCCCATCAGCATTCCGTGTTTCCTTCCTTGGAACTCGTCCAACCACAAGCCCTCAGCCAGAATCAACAAGTGTGACTTGACGGGGTGACACTCGTCTGGTGGGTCAATAGTAGCTTGTTTGAGGCGTCCGCGCGATCGCCCACTCGCACATCAACAACCGCCAATCACTCATAATTGCCACAAAAATTCAAAATCTCAAACCCAAAACTGCCCAACCCCAGTACGATCGATCTAGTTAGCAAAAATAAGTAAAAACACTAGCGGAGTAATTTTTATGGATCTGGTCGTACTCCAGAACTGGCTGGACAACATCTCCTTTGCCGTTTTGTTCTCCACAATGCTCATTTACTGGGTTGGCGCAGCATTCCCCGGCATTCCCTACCTGGGGGCCCTAGGAACCGCAGGAATGGGCGTCGCCAACCTATCCATCGCCGCTTTACTCGGTTCTCGATGGATAGAAGCCGGCTACTTCCCCTTAAGCAATCTCTACGAATCCCTATTTTTCCTAGTTTGGGGAATCACCGCCATCCACCTAGTCGCGGAAAACATGAGCCGTTCCCGCTTAGTAGGAGTAGCCACATCCCCCGTAGCAATGGCAATATCTGCCTTTGCAGCCCTGACTCTGCCCGCAACCATGCAATCTGCAGAGCCCCTAGTACCCGCCCTCAAATCAAACTGGCTGATGATGCACGTTAGTGTCATGATGCTCAGTTACTCAACTTTAATGGTAGGAGCCCTGCTGGCGATCGCCTTTTTAATCGTCACCCGCGGCCAAAAAATCGAACTCACCGGTAGTTCCTTCGGCACCAACAGCAACCGCAACGGCAACTACCGCCTCCAACGCCCTCAAAACCCCGAACCTCAAATTGCAGAAACCAGTGGCGACAGCGCCTTAGTTTTCAGCGAACCCTCTTTCAACTCCAACAATAACGGTTTAGGCACCACCGCAGTGCTCGAATTAGCCACCGTTCAAACCGCATCAACCGCGCCAACTCAAACCGCAGAACTTCTCTCGCCCCAGCGCTTGAATCTAGCAGAAACTCTTGATAACATTAGCTATCGCATCATCGGTTTAGGATTCCCCTTACTGACAGTTGGCATTATTGCGGGTGCGGTTTGGGCTAACGAAGCTTGGGGATCGTACTGGAGTTGGGACCCGAAAGAAACTTGGGCGCTAATTACTTGGTTGGTATTTGCTGCCTACCTGCACGCCCGCATTACTCGTGGCTGGCTGGGAAGACGCCCAGCAATTTTAGCTGCCACAGGTTTTGTGGTAGTTTGGATTTGCTATCTAGGCGTTAATCTGTTAGGCAAAGGTTTGCATTCCTACGGTTGGTTTTTCTAATTCCTAATCCACCAATCAGCCAAAGAAGAACAGGATAAGTCAAAGAATCGGGATTAATCTCATCTCCGGTTGTAGGGTGGGCAATTCCCACCTTACTCAACCAGCGAGATTCTAATAATTAACTCCCTCTTCCTTCTTATAACTTCGGTCTTCCTCACATCCGTTACATCCGTTACATCCGTTACATAATCCGTTGCCGAACTTCCTTCATTAAAATAAGGACAATTAATATGGACGAATCCCCAATATTTCCCCAAGAAGACGATGTTGTCTCTGCCCCTACCAGCGCTTTGATGTATCAATGTACATTCAAAGTCAGCGAATTTATGGCCATTATGCAGGCGAAATTGGTAGACGAAAAATTATTCTCAGACGGCCTGGATTGCGAGCTATTAAGTGCTGGCAAAGACTGGACTAAAGGAAAACTTAGAATGCGTCTGGAGTTCATTCCGCTTGAACCTGAAATCAAAGAACAAAAAGCCCTTCCTGCCGCTGCCGAAAGATCGGACACCGTGCAAAACTACGCCGTAGCTAGCTCAACTCAAACCGATATAGATGAGCCATTAAATCAATGTGACTCAACAGAAATAAATAATCATTTTCCTATTTCTAGGTATCCAGACCGCGACCCCCAAAGTATAGGAATGTGGAGCTAGGAAGGCAAAGAATGAGAGATTGGGAGAGGGGAATGCTTCCCCTTCTTTGCTCAAAATCCATCGGTTAAATCCCGGACACTGCTCGTTTTTTAACTTCCTGATTTTTGCTTAATGAAAAACTGCTCTCATGGCTGAATCTTCCAATTGGACGCACCTCCACGCTCAACTGCACAAGACGCTGCTGTACCGACAAATATTGCCATCAAATCAGCGATTGCTAGTAGCAGTATCGGGCGGACAAGATTCTCTGTGTTTAATTAAATTACTGCTAGATTTGCAGCCCAAATGGGGGTGGAATCTAGGGATTGCTCACTGCGATCATCGTTGGCGTTCTGACTCGGAAGCCTCGGCCAATCATGTAGAACAATTAGCTAAAAACTGGGGAATATCCTACTATTTGGAAACAGCCTCGGACATCCCCAAAACTGAAGCAGCGGCCAGACAGTGGCGATATCAAGCTTTAACCGAAATTGCGATCGCCCACAACTACCCCTACATTGTTACAGGCCACACAGCCAGCGATCGCGCCGAAACACTCCTCTACAACCTGATTCGCGGCAGTGGCGCCGACGGACTTTCTGCCCTCACCTGGACACGGCCCCTGCTCGATTTTCGATTGCCGATTTTCGATTTTCGAGTGGGGAATTCCGGCGAAAATTCCAACTCCCAAATATCTGCCGATTTTAGATTGGAAAATCAGGATGAAAATTCCCAATCGAAAATCCCAAATCTAAAATCTAAAATCTATTTAGTTCGTCCTTTGCTGGAAATAACTCGATCGCAAACAGGTCAATTTTGTCAAGAGCAAAAACTACCCATTTGGGAAGATTCCACAAATCAAGACTTGCAATATAGTCGCAACCGGATTCGATCGGAATTATTGCCTTATTTGGAAACTCATTTCAACCCAAAAGCGCAACAAGCCCTAGCTCAAACAGCCGAACTCCTCCGCGCCGACGTAGAATATCTCGAACTTGCAGCCAGCGACTTGCTACAGCGAGCAATGTCTCCAATTGCAGACAGCCCGCAGGTGAATTTTCAACTTCCCGTCAAGTTAAATCGCCTGATTTTGCGGGAAGCACCCCTTGCCTTGCAGCGACGGGCAATGCGGCAACTACTGCAACAAATATTGCCCTCGGCGCCCAGTTTTGAAAGCGTAGAAAAACTAACCAGCTTAATCGTAGCGCCCAACCGATCGCAAACCGATCCATTTCCTGGAGGAGCGATCGGTCGAGTCGAACACCCTTCGATAATTTTAGATATTAAATTTTAACCTGTTATCAAACCCGAAAGGACTTGTCGCAAATCGGAAACTACCCGATCTTGCTCGTCTCCAGTCTCCTGCACCCGATCGAGTTCCCCCGCCGCCGCTTCGAGCTTTTGGCGTAGCGCAGTCAAATTGTCCTGCACCGGCTGCAACATTTCTTGATAAACATTCACCCTGCCCCAGAGTTGCGCCACTGCACCTTTCTGGTTGAACAAATTCTGCTCTAACTGCTTGAGTTCGTAGCGTTTCGCTTCACTTTCCCCATTTTGGCGGTTGACATTTGCCTCAGTTTGGGATATTGCTTCCCGCACCTGCTGAATTTCGTTTTGCAGTCTTTGCAATTCTTGGCTTTGCTGCTGCCGCTGAGTATTGAGCTGTGCCACAATCGGCCCCAAATCAATATTTCCTCGCTCTTGTTTTGGAGCATTAGCAGTACCCAGCCGCCGCCACAGCACCGCCTGATGCTGCTTTAAAACATCTTCCCGTTCCTGCAACCGGAGGCGCTGTCCCACCAGAGTTTCGTTTAACATCTGATAACTTTCGAGTTCATCTGCCATTTCATTTTCCAAAGCCATGCGATCGTACTCGCTAGCAGCTTGAATTTTCCCTTGCAGCTCCTCGATTGTCTCCCGCTGCAGAGTCAACTCCTCCTCTTGATCGTTAACAAACCGGAACACCTTTTCCAAATCCTGTTGCAGGTGTTGCACCAGCCCCTGTAACTCATCAACAGGCATCTTCTCCAAAGCTGACACATCTACTTTCTGCTCCGTACCCGCAGTACCCGAAGCAGATGCCAGCCTGGAAACTTGCTGGTAAAGATCCTCAACAGCCCGCACCTGCAAAGCCACGGACTGAGCCTGATCCTGCTTAGCGCTGAGGGTACTTTGCTGCCCTTTAAGCTCCGCCCGAGCCCCGGCCAAAGCATCTTGAGATTGGTACCACTCTTGCCAGCGGTTTTGGAGGCTCTGATTTTGTCGATCGACCTCTTCTTGTTGCTGTTGAGCTATGCTCTGTTTTTGCTCCAACTGCTGCCAGTGCTGATCCAGAATTGCCTGCTGAGCGCCCACCGCACCAAAAGACTGATTCAGTTGTTCCCGCACCCCTTGAGCCGAAGCAATTGCCCCTCCCAACTTCTGCATCAACTCCTGAATCCTCTGAGTCTGCTGCTCATCAATTACTGCCCCCTGGGGAACCTCAGACTGCTGTTGGGCCACCCGTTGCTGCTCGCCCCGCAACTGTTCCCAAGCCGTCTCTATTTCCACGCGACTGCGATCGACTTCTTCTCGCAGTCGGTTAGCTTCATCTCGAGTATTTTCAATTTCCGAGCGCTGAGCCTCCAGCCGCTCCAACTCCTCTTCCATTTGAGCCAACTGCTCTTCGCGGGCTTGCATTTCCATTTCCCGGCGATTGAGTTCCTGACTCGAAAACGTCAGAGAAGCCTTCCACTGTTCAATTTCCTCTTCCTTATCCTTAAACTTGTCCTGCAATCGCGAGAAATTTTGCAGAATGCTCACCAACTGGCGGGCCGCCTCCTGAATCCGCTGCACTTGCTTGCTAGCGCTCAACTCAACCAGCACCAGCGTGCCGTCGTTAAACTTATTAGCTTCCTCAACTGGGATCGCGTCATCGCCTGGTACGGCGCTCCAGTTATGTTCGCCCCGCTGACAAGCTAGCAGCTTCAGTTCAGCCTTACCGCCACCGAGACCAAAGCCGCTTCTCTGTTTTTGTACTTCCGCTAGATACAGCACACTAATAGTCCTCTGCTTCGTAAAACCTATCCCAACTTACTTTAAGTTACTTAAAGGCCTAAAAAATAAGTGGTGTTTACTTCCTACGCTGTTGGGTAGACGGCTAATCCCAACATAAGTAGGCTATCCCCCTTAAGCCAAAGGTTCTTTACTAAAGATAACATTGTGTGCGATCTTTAGTCAACTTCCCTAAAGTAAAAAAGTATAGGCAAGTAAGGATAACTTTTTGCCACTTAAGTCTTACTTTTTGGTATCGTTTGCCCAATCGGGGGATAGCATTTTTTCCTAACTATAGCAGCACTCACCCATAGCACGTCCTCACGGGAGAACTTCCAGAAAGTACGGCCGCCGGCACTTGTCTGGAGGAATGAGACAGCAGTATCAATGCCGCTTGATTCCAGACTAGCTCTCACTGCGGGGACTGCCATAGGCCAAACCTGAAAAAGGTCAGTCCTTGAACCTCCCCACCTCTAAAGCCGGGGGATTCTTGCCCACATTCAAGGCGACAACGGGACATTAAAATATCCCTCTACTCACTCAAAGAACTTTACTTCTCCTGGAGCGCATACTTGCTGAGTTCTTCCTATTTTTAAGGTTGAACGTGACCTATGCTGCAATTATTTGCCCTTTAACTATTCCGAATTAATCGGATTAGTGCGTTGCCGGGGCTGCTCGCCCTCTAGGATATTTCAATGGGTTGAAAGTTATTCTTACTCTGGCGAATTGCTCTTTGCCAATTATACCACCCTGGTTTTAGCAACACCATCGTTTCACGAGACTTAAAAGTCCCTACCGACTGATCCCCAAATCTAAATCCCCATGTCGTTAGCCCAGGGCTTGCCTCTGGCGTTTCGATCCAAAAGTTTCTATAGATTTTACAACGCTTTAGTTATGGGTCGATCGTCAGAAAAGCCATCGCTGCCCCCAAGCGGACGCCATCCTCCGGCGGACTAGGGATTTGAACCGCGCTGCCTTAGAATAGGGTAATGACGCGAGCCTATGACGGAGCCGCGGGCGAGGAAAAAGGTCGATCGGCACTGAGGGTTTTCCTGACAACTGCCAACCAAGGTTCATTTTGACTGCACCTGATTTTAGGGCTGTGGCAAACCCAAAAAAAACCTCGATCACAACTCATCCAACCCAACAGACTAGCCTCAAGTTCCCATCGGGGATTGATCGGCACTTGCTGCTGGTAGCAGCGGTAAAACCAGAGAATCCTTGGTATTTTGAAGTTGACCTACGCCAAGATGTGCTGGAGAAACTGACGGCATACTCAGCCAAAAACTTCAAAACTTTGGCATCGAAGGCTTGAATCCGTCGGGAATGCCAGCGTTGCACACTCGAAGAACCCGTGCCAGCGTGCGATGTGGATTCTACGAGTTTAGGCAATAGGCAACAGTGGGAATAGAAGGTGAAACTCTACACTTAGAGAATGCCGCGAGTTTCGCGGTTTCAGCTTGTGGACTGGTAGCGCGGCCGAGGAGTGGCAGCAAGTATCGCCCTTTCGTCAATTCCCAATTGTGAGATCAGCATCAGCGCGTAAATTATTGACGGAAACTAAAGTCAATCTTTTCGCCCGCACACAGTCTTTCCGAGCTCAGACGCCAACGGTTTTAAGGAGGATACTTTAGCTGCATGCAGGGAAATTTGAGTGAAATAGACATCCGCAGCATCCTGCAATTGATTGAGTTAGGTCAGCGAACCGGAGAACTGTTCGTAGAGGCCTACACCTCCACCGGCAGCAGCACGGGTACTCAACCTACGCCGCGCTCCCTTGCAGGACAATCCTGGTATGTCTTCTGCTTCAACGGTCAGATTATTTACGCTACCCAGAGTGCGGGCAGTTTGTTTCGGTTGCGCGACTACCTGCGCCGCTACAAAGCAGATACCGCCCTCGACAAAATCCAAGTTCCCTATATGGCATCTACCAATGCCCCAGAATACGGCTACCTATGGGCCCTGCTAGAAAACCACATCCTCACCCCAGCTCAAGGGCGCAACATCATCCACAGCATGATCCACGAAACCCTCTTTGACTTGCTCAGTCTCCACCAGGGTTCCTTCACTTTTGAAATGGGCCCAGCTTTGGCTCCTCAACTGACCAGCTTAGAAATTAGCTCGCTGCTGGCCAAGATTGTCAAACAGGTGCAGCAGTGGAAGCAGTTTCACCCTCACATTCAGTCGCCCAACCAATGCCCGGTGATTTCAGACCCCTCCGAACTGCGAGTCGCGCTGCCTGTCAATACCTTTAATACTCTCAGACGCTGGGCAGACGGGCACACTTCGATCCGCCAAATGGCGCGCTACCTCAACCGAGACGTACTCACTGTCGCTAAGGCGATTTACCCCTTTGTGCAGCAGGGATTGGTGCAAGTATTTTACGAACCCTCTGTTGCCCCCACCAACAACAAAAAAGAATGGTCGTCCCCAGAAACCAAGGTTCCCAGAGTTGTCTGTATTGACGACGACAATACTATTCGCAAAACAGTCGAGTCAATTTTAAATGAACACGGTTACGAAGCTACTACGATCGGCAATCCCCTCCAAGCGCTGAGTTTGGTGTTTCCACTCAAACCCGATTTAATTCTGTGTGATATCGCCATGCCGGAACTCGACGGCTACGAAATTTGCGCTATGCTGCGTAGTTCGAGCGCTTTCCGGCAGACGCCGATCGTTATGCTGACGGGCATCGACGGATTTATCGATCGCGTTAAAGCCCGCATGGCCGGAGCTACAGACTTTTACACCAAACCTTTTGGTGAAAGCGAGTTATTGATGCTGGTAGAAAAATATGTGGGTCCGGGCTACCCTCGGCTCAATCTCTCGGAAAGATTATTAGAGCGCTCGCTAGAAGACCAATTAGAAGAAAAATAACTTTCGCACTGATGCCATGATGGGAGCTTTTTTGTACCTGCGGTTAAATCGAGTCTCCGCCGCCCCAAACAGAAAGCTGGGGGTACTATTGGCGAGCGCCCCATAAACTAGAATGTATAAATCCGCGCGCTGGCATAAGCGCGTCGGTAAAACTCTGTTCAATTTCTAGACCCAAGTGGGTCTAACACGCTCAAAGTGCAAATATAATATACTTGTTCTCCACTTGCAGCCGCTCCGAAAAACTGATGTACAGAGCTACTGATGGCTAGGTATTTCTGTACAAAGTCAGAGATTCCAATTCTCAGTCTTAAGTGACTCCGTTCATGATTGTCGCGACACCAGCCATGTCAACAACTCCTCGCTAATCCGAGTATCGGTTTAGCATTCATCGCAGAAATTACCCAGAGTTTTACCAATTGAGACGGCGGTGGGAATACAAAGTGAAGCTTTAGGGGTTTCAAATTAATTGTTCGTAGTCGATTTGAGCTAACTTGCCAGCAAAAGTCGCGCGAATTTATTGATGGCAGTCAATTATTGACGGAGAAAATTTATTGCCAAGGGCCTGCTGCAGTCGGGCCATTCACCCCTTAGCTGTGTCAAGCTTGGCTGTGTCAAGTTTCGACCATCGAAGTTTCGATCGGGTTATTCTTGGCGGGAAACCTCAACAATTTTTGCTAGAAATGCAGGTGTCAGAATTATGATTAGCGGTAGCCCAGACTTTATATTACCAGGACTAGGCGTAGATCCGGCTCCGGAATTCCAAGAACTAGAAACTCCCGAAGGCGAGCTGCACCTGCGGTTCTACGTTCCTTCGGGGAACGAGTTCGCACTGCCAGCGACAGGGATTAGAGAGGTCCTATCCCCGTCCCCAGACCGCATGACACCGATCCCCAACGTTTCCTCTTTGCTTTTAGGTACGCTAAATATGAGAGGACGAGTGATTTGGGTGGCAGACCTCGGCCAATTTCTGGGAGACCAAACACCCCTGAACACAGATAGACCCGAAATCCCGATCGTGGCTGTGGAAGACCAAGACACGATTTTGGGGCTGGCAGTCGATCGAATTGTGGGGATGGACTGGCTCGACGTAGAGCAACTGCACTCTCAGAACAATGCACCAGACGGCATGATTCCATTTCTGAGGGGAGAATGGATGTTAGGTGCACCAGCTCAGAAAGTGCTCCGACTGCTAGATCAAGTGAAAATTCTGCGCTCGGCGCGGTGGGCAGCGTGAAATCGATTTTAGATTTGCGATTTGCGATTTTCGATAGGGGTCTAACCATCAACAGTCACACGACTTGAGGCGCGCATCTAAACATTCAATTCAAGATAAAAATCAAAAATCTCAAATCTAAAATCTAAAATCCAAAGAGGGCGGCAAATGGCAACAAGTACCAACTTTCAGCAGGACTACCAACGGGCAGAAGCGGCCTACATGGATGGCAATTATTCAGAAGCCGCAGCCCTAGTTTATCAATTAGTAGAAGATTTTCCCGAAGACCCCAGCGCTCGCCTGCTGTGCGGACACATTTACTGCTACGGACTGCAACAGTATGAGGTGGCGCGGGAACAGTACACGGTTGTGCTAGGGCTGAGTGACGACCCGAGTTTGGTGGAACACGCTCACAACGGAATTACCTACACAGACCAATTTTTATCTGGAGAGCTGCAAACGGAAAATTTCGAGGCTTTGTCTGCTGAAACGGAATTAGAATTCTACCCAGACTTATCACTCGATGAAGGGTTAGAAGACCCGGATTTGGGACTTTTCCAAGGAAATTCCCCATCCCTTTCCTATAGAAGTCAATCCCCAGACGACATGGAAAACGAGGACTTGGCCGACTTGGGCATGAGTGGCTTGGGGTGGGAACCAGAAGACGACGATGGCGCAGGCTCTGTCCCAGATTTAGCTTCACATTCTAACCCCTTTGGTGGCGACAGTGGCGGAATGGCAGCTTATGCTGAGAACTCCGACTCGCTAGACATAGACGAGTTTGCCGACTCGGACTTTGGAGACCCTTTTGCCTTAGATGATGGAGGGTTTGATGCTGCTGACTTGTCTAGCAGCAAAGTGTCTGGTTCAAGCGCACCTTACTCAGGAGATTCGTTTTCAGAAGCTCCGACTCAGATGCTCAACGGTCAAAGTTTTGCCCCTTCAGAAGTCGGGAATTCCTTCGACTCGAACCAACTAGACTCCCCCATCGGGCCCTCGGACAATTTTGGCGAACCTTTTGCTGCGCTCGATTTGCCAGACGAATTCGACGATAACTCCGACTACGACTACCAATCCCCGCCCCAGAGTGGTCAAAATTACGGTCATAACGCACTTGGGGCCGAAGAGGAAGACCCCTTTGCCGAGGCGATGCCCTCGTCGGGTTTCGGGTCTTCTCGACCTCAAAACAAACAGCCGAATAACGGGTCGGATTACTCGTCAAATTATTCGCTGGCGGAAGACGAGACACTGTTGATGGGAGGTGCTGTCCCCAACTCCCAAAGTCAAAGATCCAGCCGGGGACAATTTAATTCAGTCGATCGATCTTCCGCCAACAGCAACGGTTACAGCGACTCGGAACCCCCGGCATTTGGCTCTAGAGACAACTTCGAGTTAGATGCTTTTGAAGACGACGCTTTTAGCGATGCTTTCTCTTTCGACGAAAACGAACAAGCAACAGCTTTCGGAGCTTCCGACAAGAACAGCAGCGCCTGGTCGTCAAAAACTGGGAACGCTCAAGCACACAGCGACTTTTTAGACGAATTTGACGAGTTTGACGATTTAGGCAATTTGCCGGACTTTGATATCTCAGAAGATGCCACCAGTTCGATGTTGACTAGAGGTAACACCAATTTCGGCAACTCGACCAGCGGCATGATGGGAACGACGGGCAGCAGCCTGGACTTTGACAACAGCGATGGCTCAGCAATTCGGGATGACGAAATATTTAGCATAAGCGGCCCGGCTGATGCGTCTGTGTCGAGTTTTTCTCCCACCGAAACAGAAGCGGTCGATACTTCGGTAACAGTAGAACAGGGGGGACTGGCTTTCTTGGAAAATGCCCCTTTGTTTACAAAACAGTTGTACACGGCAATTGGGGCGGGACTGGTTTCTCTGGTAGCTGTGGCTTTCGTCACCAACATTGCCTCCTATCAAGCTCTGCGGCAAGACAAACCGGAGGCGATCGTTTACCTGCGCCAAACAGGCTGGGTAATGACCGCAGCAGCAGGCTTTACGAGCTTTTTAACTTCTTGGGGCATCGGCCAGTTGATCGCCAAGCAGGTACGCAAGTCGTCGGATAATTTGCAAGCTCAGTTCGATGCCGTATCTCAAGGAACTTTGGATGCTCGCGCTACGGTTTACTCGGAAGATGAATTTGGTAAAATGGCTGCTAAATTCAACCACATGGCGAAGGTCATCCAAACCACGATTAGCGATACCAGGCGCAAGTCTGACGAGCAGGAACAGGCAAAAGAAGACTTGCAGCGCCAAGTGATTCGCTTGCTAGACGACGTGGAAGGAGCGGCTCGGGGTGACTTGACGGTGACTGCGGAAGTGACCGCAGACGTTTTGGGTGCTGTTGCTGACTCGTTTAACTTGACAATTCAAAATCTGCGCGAAATTGTCCATCAGGTGAAGCAGGCGGCTCGGGAGGTCAGCAAAGGCGCTACGGATAGTGCTAAGTTTGCGGGCGATTTGTCTTCCGACGCGCTGCGACAAGCTGAGGAACTGGCGGCAACCCTGAATTCCGTGCAAGTCCTCACCGATGCGATTCAGCGGGTCGCAGAGAGCGCTAGAGAGGCGGAAGAAGTGGCCCGGGGCGCGGCGGCAACGGCTCTGAAAGGAGGCGAGGCTGTGGAGCGGACGGTGGCCGGGATTTTGGAAATTCGAGAAACGGTAGCAGAAACCACTAGAAAAGTCAAGCGGTTGGCGGAAGCTTCTCAAGAAATTTCTAAGATTGTGGCTTTAATTGCGACGATCGCCTCCCGGACGAATTTGTTGGCCCTCAACGCCAGTATTGAGGCGGCGAGAGCTGGGGAAGCGGGCAGGGGTTTTGCGATCGTGGCAGACGAGGTGCGACAATTGGCAGACCGATCGGCTAAGTCTTTGAAAGAAATCGAACAGATCGTGATGCAAATTCAAAGCGAAACCGGCGCGGTAATGACGGCGATGGAAGAAGGGACGCAGCAGGTTATTGAGGGGACAAAATTGGCAGAACAGGCGAAGCGATCGCTTGAAGATATCATTCAAGTAACTAACCGAATTGACGTGTTAGTGCGATCGATTACTGCCGACACTGTAGAGCAAAACGAAACAGCTCGCGCGGTCGCCAGTGTGATGCAAGCAGTTGAGCTGACCGCTCAGGAAACGTCCCAAGAAGCGCAGCGAGTTTCGGGTGCTTTGCAAAATTTGGTGGGCGTTGCTCGCGACCTTTTGACATCGGTAGAAAGATTCCGAGTAGAAACAGCAGAAAGACAATAATTAAGTGTCTCCTGCTTTTTTTGCGGGCTGATTTACAATCAGATTAGTGTGGCAATGATGGCATAAAAAAAGCACCCTCGCAGTCTTGAAACCCCTGCGGGGATGCTAATTCAACACCTAAACAAAGTAGGAGTTGCACAGATGGACGATAACATAGTAGAGGTAATACCGGGCATCTTTGGTGAAGTTCAGCCGACGGGCTGTATTATCTCTACCCTAACAAAATCTAGCAGTGGCTATGCCAATAAAAGACTTCGCATTAACGGTGAATGGAAAACGTTTAGTGTCCACCGTTTAGTATTAGAAAATATTTTAGGTCGTCCGATTAGACCGGAATACTTTGCTTGCCACACTTGTGATGTCCGCAACTGCATCAATCCCAACCATTTATGGGAAGGTTCTAGGCTGGAAAATTCTCAAGATAGGTTTAAAAAAGGACGTATTAAAGATGTCGGAAGTACATCTGCTCCTCAACCTCAAAAACAAGTGCGAGGCATAGAAGTAATTCCAGGCATTCGCGCTGAAATACAGCCGAACGGCTGCAAGATTTGTACCTTGGCTAAAAGAAGTGATGGTTACTCGGTGAAAACTATCAAGATTAACGGGAAAAATCAAAGTTTCTATCCCCACAGACTTGTACTGGAACACAAACTGGGAAGACCTGTAAAACCCGGTTATTTTGCGTGTCACAGTTGCGACGATCGCGGTTGTATCAATCCCGACCATTTGTGGGAAGGAACCCCCGCCGATAACTCCCGCGATGCTATAGAAAAAAACCGCTTTCCTTTCGTTCCAGGCAAGATAGGTCCTAACCGCAAACTCAAACCCGAACAAGTGCAGCAGATTCGCTATCTTTTAAGTGAGGGCATATCGAAAGCAAAAATAGCCAGGACATTTGCCATATCTCGCAGTCAGATTATTCTCTTGGCAAGGGGCGAGATATACAAAGAGCTTCTCTAGAACTACTAACATAGACCCAATACAATAACGATTAAAATCAGGAATAAAACTATGCTACCGGAGCAACAACAGAGGATAATGGGCTACTTTATTGAGGAGGCAAAAGACCACCTCAATACGATCGAACAAGGCTTGCTGAATCTGCAAACCACGATCGAAGACCCAGAACTGGTCAACGAAGTATTTAGGGCCGCTCACTCTGTCAAAGGAGGAGCAGCAATGCTGGGGCTGACGAGCATTCAGCAAACAGCTCACAGACTAGAAGATAGTTTTAAAGTATTAAAAGAGTGCAGCGTTAAAGTAGACCAACAGCTAGAGTCCCTTTTTCTGCGGATTTTTGACACATTGCAAGGGCTGTTAGAGCAACTGTCGGGGCCTTTTGGACTGACAGAAGAATTGGGAGAACAGATGGTTCGAGAATTAGAACCAGTATTTGAAGAGCTCAACGGGCACTTGGGGGGACTCGTTGGACACGGAGAATACCATGCAGACGAGAGCAGCGTTCTGGCCGTACCCGAACCAGTTATGGCGGGGGTGGGAGTCGGGGCGTTTGCCTCATCAAGGAGTTTTCCAGATTCGCGGTCAGTTTACGCACCTGATGTCAGAGCAACAGAAGACAGCGCGCTGCTGCTAGTATTTGAGTCGGACGTGCCGGCGAGGATGCGGGAACTGCTGCAAGAGTTCAAACAGCCCGAAGGGCCAGAAAGCAGGCGGCAACTCAAGAACATTTGTCGGAACTTGCTCAGGGCAGGGGAAGAATTTGAACTGCCCTACTGGATAGCATTGATCCAAGCTGTATCCAAGGCGATCGCCAACCCAGAAAATACCTACCGCACCTTAGCGCCAACGGTGATCAAAGACATCAAACAAGCGCAAGAACTGGTAATTTCTGGTCTAGAATCGTCGATCGCACCAAGCGAAAAACTTCTGTCGCTCCAGCCTGCTGTTCTGGTTCCAGAAACGGATTTTGAAGATTTGCTGGCCTTTGCTCAACCGAGTAAATCCGGGAAAAATGTGGTTTCTGTTGAGGATGAGGCCTGGGATCTGGTGGGATCGGGCGATGCCCAGGATGGATTGAACAAGTTGCTGCCGACTATTTCGGGGCTGAGTATAGACGAGCTGTTCGATCAACTCGACAGCGGCGACAGCAACGATGACAATGGCATTCGATCGTCCCATTTCGACGAAGATTCCGCCTTCGCAGAATCGGATATAGAGACGGGTACTTTTAGAGGCTCGACCCGCACCGGCCCGGAAGTGGGCGCTGCAGAACTCAACACTTTAGCTGACTTGTTTGACGGCGAGTCCCCGGATCTGGACGGCGCTTGGGAAGAAGAAGAAGACCTCGACTATGCACAGTCTTCTGGGATATCGGCGGCCCGAATGCTGGGGTTAGACGAGGACAATTCCGGCGATTTTACTGATTTGTTGTTTGACGAATACGATGTGGCAAGTTCCGAAACGAACACGAAGCCTCCGATTGACGATTTGACGAGTTTGTTTGGGGAGGATTTGCTGTTTGGAGAGGAGGCAGAGGGCTCGGCAGTAGCTCCCGGTCAGAAAAATGCGGGTTCGAGCCAGCGGTTAACTAGCAAACACCTTAAAACGGGTAACGGTAAGGGCCGTTTGGAGCGGCGAGACGACACGGTGGCCCCAGCCAGGGGACAAGCTGACGAAGATGCTCTCGGTACGCTTTTGGACGAAGTGGCAGCCCAAACTTCTGCAGGTGGTACGGAGGACAATGCTGATTTCGAGAACTTGTTCGGCGATTTAGGCTTATCTGAGACAACAGGTGGGCCGGCAGTCTCTTCGGAGTATTCCCTGAAGTCTGAGGCTTTAGACGGACAATCGAAGAAGCCTGCAGGGGGGGGCAAGGATTCAGGGGATGCCGAAGCCCTTGCTCTGCCTGCAATGGATGATTTCGAGTTGCTCTCTGAGCTTGGCGAGGATTCGGATTTGAGCGAGCTGTTGGGGATTACTTCTAATTTCCTTTCTTCAGAAGACGAAGGTGGGGAGAACGGGGGCGATCGAGATCGAGCTGCAGGCATCGCACAAAATGAGGAAATGGGCAACGTTCTTAACATGACATCAAATTCTGATTTAGATATCTCTGTGGATGGAAACTGGCTAGAAGATGCTTTCGGGCTGGAAGACGAGTCTGTGCAATCGCTCAACCTGGATCTGGACGATACGGATTTGGATGCGCTGTTTGGGGATATGACCTCGGGCGCGATTTCTGAGGATGAAGAGACTGTGCGGGATCGGCAAGGAGTGGCTACTTCCCGAGAAGCTGCCGATTTGGCTGAGCTTTTCGGTTCTGTACCTACGGGTACCGAGTATGACGGAGAAGCTTCGGGGCAAGCCCGTGGGGGTTGGCAGAATGATGGGGATTCAGAATTGCTGAGTGCCGGTGTGGGAGTTGATGAGGGCGACTTGGGGAGTTTGTTCGACAACAATAACAATGGTGCGGCTGTTTCCGACCAAGGCTTGGCCAATTCGGCAGATGTTGAACTTGGGGCTTTGTCCGACGATCGTCCTGAGTCGGAAATTTCAAATGTCGAATCTGATGAGGGCGCAGCTTTCGATTTCTTGGAGGATATGTTTGGGGAAGGCATGGTGGACCCAGGCGATGCTGGAACGGCGCCAGATGACGGCGCGGCTGTGGATGTGAAGGAGTTGTCTGCCCAACCTCCCGATGGTGTGTTCGACGAGGCGGGTGCGGATTTGTTCGATCGAGCCGAAACAGATGGCGCCGGGGAATCTGAGGGCGAAGATGATTTGTTTGATGCCCTGGAAACGGATTTTTTGAGTGCGGATTTAGAGCCAATGCCTGCAGAATCTCTTGATGGTATGTTGGAGGGCGATGCTGACTTGCTCTCGGCGATGGAAACCGGGGCTACTCTCAACAACGCAGAGTTGGAGGGTTTTGATGATTTGTTGGATTCGATCGATGCTGAAGTTCTGGTGACTTCGGAACTGACGACCGGCTTTTGGGACGCTGAGGACGACTCCGCCGAGGCCGATTCCTCGGAGTTGGAAGAGGGATCGCTGGCAGACTTTTTTGCCGAGGGCGAATCAGGCGATGAGGATGATGTCGAAGGCAATTTTGACGATTTAGAAGCACTGTTAATCGCAGGGGGTGCTGGGGCTGTCATAGCAGCTTCTGGAAGCACAAATCAGAGTCCGGTAAATACAGAAGTTTTCTCGGATCTCGAAGAACTCCTCAGCGAGAGCGCAACTATGCCGGAAATTCCTGCACCGACAACTGCTAGTAAAGCTCCGCGCACTGCTGCCGATGAGAGCGACGACGAATTTGGCGATTTGGAAAAACTGCTGGAAGATCCCAAGGACAGCGGCCGCCAAGGGGAAGGCAATATGGGGCCGTCGGCGATCAACAGACCCAGGCGGAATCCCCGCGCGGGCGGGTTCGGCGACCAGACGATGCGGGTGCCGGTCAAGCAACTGGACAACCTCAGCAATTTGATGGGGGAACTGGTTGTAAACCGCAACAGTTTGGAGCAAGACCAAGAACGGATGCGGCAGTTTTTGGACAATTTGCTGCACCAGGTGGCGCTGCTGAGCGATGTGAGCCAGCGGACTCAGGATTTCTACGAGCGGAGTCTTTTGGAGATTGCTTTGCTGGCAAATCGGCAGGGACACCGATCGGCCTGGCGCTCTGAGGATTCGGCCCACACCCGGGAAAGTGCCTGGAGACCAGAGGAAATGGACAGGTTTACTCCTTTCCACAGTTTGGCTCAAGAGATTATTGAGCTGATCGTGCGGGTACGGGAGTCGGCGGCGGATATTGAGTTTTTGGTGGATGAGGCGGATCAGGTGACTCGCCAACTGCGGCAAGTTACGACTCAACTGCAAGAAGGTTTGACTCGCGCCCGGATGAAGCCGTTTGCGGAGACGACGGACAGGCTGTTCCGGGCGGTGCGGGAAATCGCGATTAAGTGCGGGAAGCAGGCTCAGTTGCAGGTTGAGGGTAAGGAGATTTTGATTGACAAGATGATTGTGGATCAGCTTTATGACCCGATGACTCATTTGGTGAACAATGCGATTACTCACGGGATCGAAGCGCCGGAGGTGCGTCTGGCGGCTGGGAAGCCTGCAGTCGGCAGGATTACGATTCGGGCTTTCCACCAAGGGAACCAAACGGTGGTTTCGGTTTCTGATGACGGGGCCGGAATTGACCCGCAAAAGGTGAAGGCGAAGGCGATTAAGCAGGGTATGCTGACGGCGGCTCAGGCTCAGAGGATGTCTCGCTCGGAAGTTTACGATTTGCTGTTTATGCCCGGTTTCAGCACTCAGGAACAGGCGACGGAGTACGCCGGCCGGGGGGTCGGTATGAATGTGGTGCAGACTTCCTTGCAGGAAATTCGGGGCACTGTGTCGATCGATTCGACGATCGGCAAGGGGACTGTGTTTACGATCCGTTTGCCTCTGGTGTTGAGTATTTCTAAGGCTCTGACTTGCATTAGCGATCGCGCTCGCATTGCTTTCCCGATGGATGGGGTCGAAGATATGATCGATGTGCCTCGCGATCAGGTGACGACGGGGGCGGATGGTTTGCCTTGCATTGAGTGGCGGGGTCAAAGCTTGCCGTTCCGGCCGCTGCGGGATCTGCTGGCTTACAGTCGCCATTTGGGTCGGGGCAGTGTTTACGGGTTTAATACTGACGATGACATGATTTCGGTGATCGTGCTGCGGTCTGCTGGCAATTTCTTGGCGGTGCAGGTGGATCAGGTTTCGACGGAACAGGAAATTGTGATCAAGCCGTTGGAAGGGCCGGTGCCGAAGCCGATCGGGATTGCTGGGGCTACCGTGCTCGGAGACGGTCGGATCGTGGCGATTGCGGATGTTCTGGAGCTGATCGATTTGGCTACGGGAAGGCTGCGGAAGGATACTGGCGGTACCCTTTGGGATGAGGGCGATCGGGCTGCTGCGGAGGCGGAAATCGAGAAGACTGAGCCGACTGTGCTGATTGTCGATGATTCGATTACCGTGCGATCGCTGTTGTCTATTACTTTCGAGAAGTCTGGCTATCGTGTGGAAGAAGCTCGCGACGGTAAGGAAGCTTGGGAAAAGATGAAATCTGGTCTGCCTTGCGATATCGTTTTCTGCGATATTGAGATGCCGAGAATGGACGGTTTGGAACTACTTTCTCGGATGCAGAAGGATGCCGTTTTGTGTGAATTGCCGATCGCGATGCTAACTTCTCGCGGTGCTGACAGACACCGCCAAATGGCTTACAGTTTGGGCGCCAAAGGTTATTTCACTAAGCCTTATTTGGAGGAGCAATTGCTTGATGCTGCTTCTCGGATGTTGAAAGGTGAGGTTGTTGGTGCTCCGGTTGGTGTGTAATGTGTAAATCTGCTTTTATCTGCGGTTGAAAAATGGGAATTTGTTAACCGCAGATGAAATCGGATTGATTAAACCGCAGAGGACACAGAGAACGCAGAGAAAGAGAACAGAGAGAGCGATGGTTCCGAGGCAGGACGAATTTGATATAATTTATCTGCGTTTATCTGTGTTTATCTGCGGTTGAAAAAGGGAGTTGATTGACCGCAGATGAAAATGGATTGATGCGGATTTAGATCGCGCTTTCGGTTTTGGTGGTAGGCTGGGAATGTGGGGTGTAGCGGAAGGGCGATCGAGGTGATTTATGGATGCTAAAGAACTTTTAGAAAAATACGCTAAAGGCGAACGGGACTTTAATAACGTACAGCTAAGTGGGATAGACCTCAAAGGTGCAGACTTGAGTGGAATAGACCTACGGGGTGCAAATTTGACAGGAGCTGAGTTGAATGAGGCAACTTTGAACAAAGCAAGCCTCTATGGCGCAGACTTGAGTAGAGCATCCCTGTTAGGAACACACTTAATCGGGCTGGAAGGTAATAGTGTCAACTTCAGTTTTGCAGACCTCAGCGGGGCTGACTTGAGTATGGCAAACCTCAATGGGGCCAATTTGAGTAATACTAAACTGGACAATGCAAACCTGAGTGAGGCCCAATTAAGCTCTGTATCGTTAACTAAAGCCTCCTTGAAGAACGCAAAGTTAAATAGAGCAAACCTGAGCAAGTCAAATTTGACTAGGGCAAACTTGACAGGAGCAGAATTGATTCAAGTGAACTTAGGGGGTGCTAACCTCGAAGGTGTCAATTTTCAGAGAGCCAAACTCCGAGGTGTCAATCTGTCTGCATTTAACTTATCAGGCGTGAATCTGACTGAGGCGGATGTTAGTGCAGCAGACCTCACAGGGACTAATTTGAAAAAAGCCTGTATGAAAAGGACAAATCTAAAAAAAGCTAGCCTTAAAAAAGCAACTATAATGCTAGCAAGTTTGGAGGAAGCCAACCTTCAGGAAGCAGACTTGACGGATGCTCAAACCTATGATTGGAATATTAAAAATGCAGACTTCACTGGTGCGATAATGCCCGATGGAGAAATTTACCAGCCAGAAATCTCAGAACCAGAAATCGACAGCAAAGAAACTTCTCAACAAGAATCCCAAAAAGTGACATCTATGACGCGCAAAATTATTCGTACTGACAAAGCACCGGCACCCGTGGGCCCTTACAATCAAGCGATCGCCGCTACGGGCACTATGCTGTTTGTAGCTGGCCAAATTGCGATCGACATTAGACTAAACGATATTGTCTACACCGACGATGTGGCAAAACAAACCGAACAAGTTATGGCAAATCTCGAAGCCATTCTCACAGAAGCCGGCGCTACTTGGTTGGATGTGGTAAAAACTACGGTTTTCCTTAAAGATATGAATGATTTTGCCGCTGTGAATGCGGTTTATGCGAAATATTTTGATGCGGAAACTGCACCGGCGCGCGCTTGTGTGGAAGTTTCGCGTTTGCCGAAAGATGTGTTAGTAGAGATTGACTGTATTGCGGTTATTTAATTTGAGCTTCTTTGAGAAACCAGGCTTTTTCAATAAGTCTGGTTTGTGGATATTTTATTTTTTTTAATATTTATGAGCGATTTAACCGCAGAGGGCGCAGAGGGCGCAGAGGAAGAGGGGAGAGAGATGAATAATTCCAAGGTTTACTTATAGCAACCGCCGAGGGTAAAGTGCGCGACTGTATGAACTTCCACAGCCGATCGCACTTTTGTCGATCTGTCGCTGTCGCGCACCTACTCCCAAATCAATCTGAAACAATCAGATTTAATCTCAACTAGCAATTAGCAATTACTAATCACCAGTTAGCAATTAGCAATTAGCAATTACTCTATAAGTAATTACCAATTACCAACCGTAAACTATTTATTCAGCGCTTCGCGGGCGGCTACCGCTTCGTCGGGATGAATATTCAAGCGGGTCAAATTAATTCGACCTTTATTGTCAATTTCTCGCACTTTGACAATCACTTCATCGTTCACAGCTAACTCGTCTTCCACTTTGCCAACGCGGTAGTCCGCTAACTGCGAAATGTGAATCATTCCTTCTTTTCCGGGCAAAATTTCCACAAAAGCGCCGATCGGAATAATTCGAGTTACGCGGCCGACATACACGTCTCCTGCATTCAACTTGCGTGTCATGCCTTGGACAATGTTGTAAGCCCGCTGAGCTTTTTCGCTGTCGTTGCCGGCAATTGTCACGGTTCCGTCGTCTTCGATGTCTATTTTGACACCAGTTTCTTCGGTGATGGCTTTGATCGTTTTGCCACCAGGCCCAATTACCAAACCGATAAATTCAGGATCGATTTTCAGGGTTAGCAAACGCGGTGCAAACGGCGACATTTCCTTGCGGGGAGTGTCGATGGTTGCCAGCATTCTTTCTAAAATGTGCAGTCTGGCTGGTTTGGCTTGGCGGATGGCATTGGCAATTACATCTAAGGGCAAACCTTTGATTTTCATGTCCATCTGCAAAGCAGTAATGCCGGTGTCGGTACCAGCTACTTTGAAGTCCATGTCGCCTAAAAAGTCTTCAATTGCCTGAATGTCAGTCAAAATTCGGACTTCATCGCCTTCTTTAATTAAGCCCATTGCCGCGCCGCTGACGGGCTGGGAAAGGGGAACGCCTGCATCCATTAATGCTAGCGTTGAGGCGCAAACTGAACCCATTGAGGTCGAACCGTCGGAAGAAAGGACTTCTGAAACTACGCGAATCACGTAGGGGAAATCTTCTTTGGATGGCAAAACCGGCAGTAAAGCGCGTTCTGCGAGGGCTCCGTGACCGATTTCTCGGCGTCCGGGCGATCGCATCGGCTTGGTTTCTGCTACCGAAAACGGCGGGAAATTGTAGTGGTGGAGGTAGCGTTTGTCTTGCTGCGGGTGCAAGTCGTCCCCTAAGTCTTGGGCGTCGCCTGGGGTTCCCAGGGTAGCTGCGGACAAGACTTGAGTCAACCCGCGATTAAACAACCCAGTGCCGTGTACTCGCGACGGCAGCACGCCTACGCGACAAGAAACGGGTCGCACCTCGTCTAGCTTGCGACCGTCTACACGGACGCCATCTTCGAGGATCTGCTTCCGCATCATTTTTTTGGTAACGTCTTTGAAAACGTTGCCGATCGCCTTGGTGTTGGCGGTGGCGGCTAGTTTTACCGGATCGTCTTCCGGGAGTTCGGCGATCGCAGATTCGACTTCATTTGCCTTAACTTCGTCCAATGCTGCATTCCGTATTGTTTTGTCTTTTTCAAATCTTGACAAAATGATGCGGATGGGTTCTTGGGCGCGATCGCGAATAAAGTTTTCCAGGGCCGAATCTTGCGATGGCCGTTCCTCTACCACCAAATCGATGCCCAATTCCGCCATAATTTCGCGCTGGGCTTGAATCAAGTCACAGGCTGCTTCATAGCCGAAGTCGATCGCCTCGATGATATCCTGTTCCGGCAATTGGTTAGCGCCGGCTTCCACCATGATTACTCCATCAGGAGAACCGGCTACCACGAGATCCAACTCGCCTTCTTTGATTTCGCTGTAGGTGGGGTTGATGATGAAATCGTCCCCTACCAAACCGACTCGTACCGCCGCCATCGGCCCGTAAAACGGCATTTTCGCCAGCAGTATCGCCACCGAAGCCCCCGTCACCGCCAAAACGTCCGGTGGCACTTGTTCGTCCATCGAAACCGTTGTTGCTACAACTTGGATGTCATCTCGCAGCCAGCTTGGAAATAGCGGGCGTAGCGGTCGATCGATCAAACGGCCAGTCAAAGTCACTTTTTCTGGGGGACGCCCTTCCCTTCGCAAAAATCCACCGGGAATTTTACCGCCAGCGTAGAGTCTCTCTTCGTAATCCACCAACAGGGGCAGGAAATCAATTCCTTCTCTCCCCTGCGATCGAGTCGCTGTCACTAAAACCGCCGTGTCACCCGACTGAATCAAAACTGCACCGCCTGCTTGAGGCGCTAGTAAACCAATCTTCAGTCTAATATCCCGTCCATCGAAGGATATTGACTTGTCTATCTCTACCATGTAGCACTGCTTCCTTATCTACCACATTCTTTCTCTGTCGGGATCGTAACATTACCACAGGATGTTTGAGAGTCCGACGCCAAAAGACAGGGATAATCGCCTCGCGATCGACTGTCTGCGTCAGGCTTATAAGCATTTATACTCTCGAATTATTTTTTACAGTCTGGGGTCGATGCTTCGGTCGATCGTCCGCTAAACGCCTTCCATAGATGGTACGATCAATTTTCGTTTGGGAATTGGGACGTTGAAGGAAGAAGGAAGAGCGATTTAGTTATCTAGGACAGGGAATAAGCCGTAATACCAATTTTTTATGAGGTTGCATAGAATCCGATCCCCCCTAGCCAAGAGGGCGGGCACGGGGAGTAGGGGTCGCACCGCCCCTACAAAGGGGGAGTAGGGGGTGGACAAGATTATTCTCAAAGTCAACCCCTACTCCCCTTCTTAAGGGGGAGTAGGGGGTATGCGAGGGGGATCGAGATATGTGCAACTTCACATTAAATTGGTATAAGGTGTGCGATAAGTACCTAAATATAAAGGTTCTACCTAATTCCTATCTGGCTCAAAATTTCCTCGGTTTGTTTTAAATAAAATTTTCATAAATTCCATATAAATGCTGTAGTCAACCTCGCACTTAAATACAAATATCAGGGTAAAAAAGATGGCAATTTTACACGGCAGTTGGCTCCTAGAAAATGAAAAAAGTTCCTTATTCATTTGGGGAGAAACTTGGCGAAAGCTTGAGGCAATTGAAACCATAGGATCGGGGATAAATTTACCGCATCCCTTAGCTATGACCGAATCGGAATTTAAGAATTTCCTAAATTCCTTGCAGCAGTCGGGAAAACTAAACTGGCAATTACCGGAAACCGCAGAAACTCCACCGGAAAAAAGCAAAAAAACTAGGCGATCGCCCAAAAGTCAAAACGCAGAAATTCCCGCCCAAGACTCCTCGATTCAAAGAGAAATTCGGGCGCTCGCACTTCCGACCAAAATCTCCGAATCGAACGCAAATCTGATGCCGCAGCACTCAGCATCAGCACTGGAGGAACCCGCTAAAACCGAGGAAATTTACCTTTATCCCTGGCAAGTCGAGGGTTTTTGTCTCAACCCTCAAGCAGCTTTTGTTTTCTTGCAATCACTACCACTTAACAGCACGGAACCAGACTCTTTTGTGGGTTCAGATTTGCGTTTTTGGTCTCATATTGCTAGGTGGAGTTTGGATTTGTTGGCAAGATGCAAATTTTTGCCTGGATTGGAGAAACAGTCCGACGGTTCTGCTATTGCCAAATGGCAACCTCTGTTAGACAGTTCTACAGACATACTCCGCCTCGGCACTTTTGTCAAGCAAATGCCGACGGCTTGCAGAACATATCAATCGAAGGAAGAAGGAAGAAGGAAGAAGGAAGAAGGAAGAGGGGAAAAGGAAGAAGAATCCAGTCAATTGCCTTTAGCGGTGGATTTGCCGATGGGGGCGGAGGAATTGGTGTTAGGCTTTTTGAGCAGTATTGTAGATAGTCAAGTGCGATCCTCTTCGAGGGCTGCGCTAACGGCTGGTAGCTCTACTTTAGACATCAAAGCAGTTTCTCCTGTGCGCGACTGGCTGCAAGCTTTGCAGCAGGAATCTGGGATAGTTCAAGTAGAAACCGCAGCATTAGAAAACTTGGCAACCAAGCTGAGTGCTTGGACTGCACCGCTGCAAAATCAATTATCTCAACAAACTCAATTTCGCACTTGCTTTCAACTCATACCGCCGTCTCCTGGTAAAGCCAACTGGAGTTTAAATTATTGCTTGCAAGCTGCAGATGAAGCGGAATTTTTGGTAGACGCGACAACTGTTTGGAACAACTCAGTCGAGCGTTTGGGTTATGCGGGGCGCACAATAGAATTGCCTCAAGAAACTTTGCTCAGCGGCTTGGGTTTAGCCTCGAAACTTTATCCGTTAATTGAACCGAGTTTGCAAGCACAGCGGCCTCAATCTTGCCAATTAAATCCGCTGCAAGCTTACGAGTTTATTAAGTCTGTAGCTTGGCGGTTTGCTGATAGCGGGTTGGGCGTAGTTTTGCCGCCGAGTTTGACAAAAACGGATGGTTGGGCGAGTCGTTTGGGTTTGAGCATTCAAGCGGAAACTCCGAAAGTGACTCCGGCGAAAGGTGGGTTGGGATTGCAAAGTCTGCTAAATTTTAAGTGGGAATTGACGATCGGCGGACAGCGCCTTTCTAAGGCAGAATTTGACAGATTGATCGCGTTGAATTCGCCTTTGGTGGAAATTAACGGCGAGTGGGTGGAGTTGCGCGCGCCGGATGTGAGGGCTGCTCAAACTTTTTTTGCTAGTCGCAAAGAGCAAATGACTCTTTCTTTGGAGGATGCTTTGCGTTTGGCGTCGGGCGATTCTCAGATGATCGAGAAATTGCCTGTGGTTAATTTTGAGGCTACGGGTCAACTTCAGGAATTGTTGAATACTTTGAGCGATAATCAAGCGGTAAGTGCGATCGCAACTCCGGCTAGTTTCCGAGGACAATTGCGGCCTTATCAAGCCCTAGGAGCAGGCTGGTTAGCATTCTTAGAACGCTGGGGTTTGGGCGCTTGTCTCGCGGACGATATGGGAACTGGTAAATGCGCTTTACCACAAAGTTTGCTTTTTGTCAATGGCTTTTTACAAAAAGCTGAAAAAATATGGGAAACTTATGCCGGAAAAACAGAATTCGACGGTGAGGGCTTTTGGTCTGAACCTAACGAGCAATTACTGGTAAATTCCATAAATCAGGAAACAGGCAAAATTGTACAGGCGACTATTCGACGACTTTACCGCCAGCAAGTGCAAGAAAAGTTGCGAACCATCAAACTACAAGATGGTAGCAGCATCACAATTACCCGCCGCCACAAATTGTTAGGACGCGATGGCTGGACAAATGACCTCAAGGTTGGAGATTATGTTTGCGTTCCTGCTAAATTGTATTGGGAAGGAAAGCCGGAAGATCCCGATTTGGTCAAGTTTCTGGCTTGGCAAATAGCTGAGGGACATGAGCAGCGCGATCGGGCTGTACTCTCGATCGCACAAAAAGATGCGACAGTTCTTCAAGAGTTACGTGTCGCACTGCACCGGATCGGCGAAAAGTATGGAGTAAAAATCAATAATCCTGCTGTTCGTACTCGTGCTAAGCAGACAGCAGCAGACTTGGTTGTATGCAGTCGATCGTACCAATGCTTTCTTGAGGCTAAAGGCTACGAGTGGGGGAAACTGTCAGCCGAGAAAAGCTTCCCGCAATTTATCATGCAAGCCAATCTTGATAGCATTCGGATTTTTCTCAGAAACTACTTTGATGCTGAAGGTTCTGTCTTTCTTAACACGCGAAATATCGAAATTAGCACCGCTTCGCCTTTAATCATCCAACAACTTTCTACATTGCTGCGGCGCTTTGGAATTTGGCTGCGAATCGCCACTAAACAGAAATGCGCCACCAATGGCAGCGGGATTTTTCGCACCTATTATATCGGTACTTTCGGCGGTAACTCAGCGCGCATATTTTTCCAAGAAATTGGTTTTGGCTATCCCGAAAAACAGCGTAAATTAGAGCAGATTTGCGAATTGCCTTGCAACACCAATGTTGAGGGAATTCCTGCTTCTGATATCGTCGCTCGTGCAGTGGAAATTACAAAATTACCATTGCGCCATTTCGGAATGCACAATCCTGTTTATATTAACGGTTCCCAGCAGTTTTCCCGCATCAGCCTAGGAAAGGTGGTAGCAGGTATGGAAAATGTGCTTGGTGGTTCCGCAGAACAGGAGTACCGCCAGCTAAAGCCTTCTAAATGGACGAATCAGACCCTAGAGGCTTATGCAAATCTCAATGTAGCGCAGTTAGATAGTGTCCGAGAAAATTTGCAACTTATACTCGATCGCGAAGTATTTTATTGCAGAATAGAAGAAATTGAGGATTTTGAGTACAGTGGGTGGGTCTATGATTTTGAGGTGGGCAAACATCACAATTTTGTTGCCAATAATATTTTGTGCCACAATACTGTTCAGCTAATTGCTTTTCTCCTGCATTTACAAGAACAAGATTCCTTGGAAGGGCCGACATTACTGGTTTGTCCGACATCGGTATTGGGCAACTGGGAACGCGAAGTCAAGAAGTTCGGCCCGACGCTGAAAGTATTGCTACACCACGGAGACCAACGCGCTAAAGGCAAAGCATTTGCTGCGGCGATTAAGGGAAAGGATTTAATCATTACCAGTTACGCCCTGGTGTTTCGCGATGCGAAGGAATTTCAAGGCATTAAATGGCAAGGATTGGTTTTAGATGAAGCGCAAAACATTAAAAATTCCGAGGCGAAACAGTCGCAAGCGGTGCGACAAATCGAGGCATCTTTTAAAATTGCGCTGACGGGAACTCCGGTGGAAAATAGACTGCAAGAATTGTGGTCAATTTTGGAGTTTCTCAATCCTGGCTATTTGGGGCCGCGCAATTTCTTTCAGCGCCGATTTGCAATTCCGATCGAGAAATACGGCGATCGAGAATCTTTGCAGACTTTGCGATCGCTCGTTCGGCCTTTCATCCTCCGCCGCCTGAAAACTGACAAAGAAATCATCCAAGATTTGCCAGAAAAACAGGAGATGACTGTATTTTGCGGGCTGGCAAATCAACAGGCGGTATTATATCAGAAAATAGTCGAAGAGTCAATAGCTGAATTAGACTCAGCCGAAGGCATTCAGCGCCGGGGAATGATTCTGGCTTTGCTGGTAAAACTCAAGCAACTTTGCAACCATCCGGCTCTTGTGAAAGCAGAAGCTAAGCCGAAAGAATTGGAGATTAAGAGTCAGGAATCGGGGAAATTGCAGCGGTTGGTGGAAATGTTAGAAGAGGTGCTCGCTGAGGGCGATCGGGCTTTAATTTTTACTCAATTTGCCGAATGGGGAAAACTCCTGAAACCGCATCTAGAACAGCATTTAGGGCGAGAAGTTTTGTTTTTATACGGAGGAATTCGGCAACAGCAGCGGGAAGAAATGATCGATCGCTTCCAGCACGACCCCCAAGGGCCGCCGATTATGATTTTATCCTTAAAAGCTGGCGGCACAGGTTTGAACTTAACCAGAGCAACCCACGTTTTCCACTATGACAGATGGTGGAATCCAGCAGTAGAAAATCAGGCAACTGACCGCGTATTTCGCATCGGTCAAACCCGCAATGTGCAAGTCCACAAATTTGTCTGCACTGGTACGTTAGAGGAGAAAATACACGATATGATTGAAAGCAAAAAAGCTCTAGCCGAACAAGTTGTCAGCGCCGGGGAAAACTGGCTCACCGAGCTAGATACAGACCAACTTCGCAATTTACTAATTCTCGATCGCAATGCTATCATAGAAACGGAAGAAGAATAATATGATTAATTACCAATTCCCAGCAGCACGACACGGATGTCACGGATACAGGGATAGCTGTTTTTTCCTTTCTGACTCCAGCATCCAGGATACAAGCCCCCGGATGAATCCGGGGAGAAATAAAAAACCTGTATCCGATGAAACGTGCCCCCCGAATTTATCCGTGGGGTCAATGCTTCAGTCTAAAATCTAAAATCTAAAATCTAAAATCGATTGACTCCAGCATCCGAATTACCTGTTTGGCCAATGCCCAATTCCCAATTCCCAATTCCCAAATAAATGATTGACAGAGAATGGTGGACACAACAGTGGTTAGATTTAATCAATACCTACCGCTTCAAAAAGCGCTTAGAACGTGGCTGGCAATATGCGCGCGAGGGTAAAGTTCTCAGCATTAAATTTCCCAATCAAGAAGTAATTGCCATAGTTCAAGGAACCGATCCAAAACCCTATCAAGTTTCTTTAGGACTCGACACATTGAGCGATGAAGATTGGGATTATGTGATTGAAAATATGTCGCAAAGAGCAGTTTTTTCAGCTAAACTGTTAGCAGGAGAAATGCCGCACAATATTGAAGATGTATTTGCAGCAGCGGGCAAAACGCTATTTCCGTTAAGTTTATCTGATATTCGATCCCGCTGTAGCTGTCCTGACCCGAAAAACCCTTGCAAACACATCAGTGCAGTATACTACTTATTGGGCGATCGCTTCAGTGAAGACCCCTTCGTACTCTTTCAACTGCGGGGGAGAACCAAAGAGCAAATCTTGACAGCACTCCGTCAAAGACGAGGTACGCAAGGAGAGGAAAATTCCCAACTCAACTCCGGCGAAAATGCCCCCACTACGAATTCTAAATTGCCGAAGGTCGATCGCTTTTGGGAATACAATCAGCAGCTAGAATCATCTTTAGTAGTGATTGTTCCGCCGCCCAGCAGCGAAACAGTATTAGATATCTTAGGCCCAATCCCCCTAGCCACAGACGGAAAAGGAACCGCTAGCAAATCCTCGCCCGCATCTGACGCCCTGAAGCAGCATTTTAGCAAAATCTACCAAGCAGTTAGCCAGCAAGCAGTTTTAGCAGCACTGAAACGGGGCGAAGGAGATTAACATAATGTATTCGCAGAGATGATACTAGGAAATATGGCTGATAAAAATCAGGCTTTAATACCCATTTTATTCTTGAGTCCCTCTCTGGTGGAACCAGAGTTTGTCTAGAATAGATTTCAACCCACGAGTCTTACTTTTTGCAGTTTCAGTTTACACTTCCCGCAAATTACTCATAATCTCTATCAATTCCTGGGGGCTTTGAATCAAAAAATCGGGATTGTGTGCCACCAAAGCCTCCTGAGAATTAAAACCCCAAGCTACAGCAATTACCTTAATTCCGGTTTTTCGAGCAGCTTCTATATCTCTAATCTCATCTCCCACGTAAACGACTTGTTTAGGATTTATATTTTCTCTTTTTAGCCAGCTATTAATAACTTTATGTTTGCCAAAAGTTGAACCAGAGTAAATAAATGTAAAAGTGTCTGGCAAACCATTTTTTTCCAGCGATGCCAAAACGTTTTCTCTGGAATTAGATGTGATTATGCCCAGTTGAAATCCCAGTGTTTTTAACTCCAGTAAAACTTCTTTAATCCCCGGAAATAATTGAATATTGGGAATTTCGCTGCGTAACTCTGCTTTCAACATTCTAATCAACAGCGGGAATTTGAAGATAGAAATGCCCGAATACTGAAGAATTTGCCAAGAAGTTAAATTGCTCAGTTGAGCGATTTGCTCTTTGGTGGCAGACTTAAAGCCTAATTCTACTGACAAACGGTTGGTGATGCTTAGAAGAATATCGATTGTATCTGCTAAAGTACCGTCAAAATCAAAAATAATTACTTGGGTCATTGGACAATAGCAAATAAGGAACTAGGGATCACTTCTATATTACCCATTACCTCTTGCTTGTCAAAAAAAATGATCGCAACGGCGGGATTTGCACCCGCATCTCCTGGTATGCTCCAAGGAATTCTATCATTTAAACTACGTTGCTGGTGGCAGCGAACCGAATCAAACGGTTGTCGATCGCCTGTCGAGCGATTGCTTTACCATTAAGCTACACTGCCCCACTTTATTATACATTTTTAATGCAAAATTTTGACATCGAACCCAATATTAATTTTAAATTATATATCTCGCTTGTAGCTGAGTCTCGCTCCGCCCTATCCCCCCTAAAAAAGGGTAGTAGGGGGTAGGACAAGAACTCTCAAAGTCCTCCTTATTAAGGGGGATGTGAGGGGGATAGAGACAGAGAGATAAGCGAGAGTATGAAAGGAATTTAGTCTTAAGTTGATACCAAGGGTGGAGAGTGGAAAGATCCCTAAAAATATTAAATGACTGGGGAGGATCTCATATTTGCAAAAACACTTCTTTCTTCTTCCTTCTGACCAAGAATTTCAAAGGTGGTACCCGCCACGTGATTTATCCGTGGAATCAATCCAAAATCGAAAATCGAAAATCAGAAGAGCCCCCGCATTTATCCGTGGGGTCGCCTCTAAAATCTAAAATCTAAAATCTAAAATCGATTGACTCTTTTCTCCTGGATCCTGACTCCTGACTCCTAATTCCAATTTCGAGCTTTGCTGCTTTCATTGAGATGCTCCCAATGACTGTTACCACTGCGACTCAGCATAATCTTTAAATAATTTACCATAAAAATAGCGTCCCTCATTTACTCCCAAATAAATTGGATCGCAAATCCGCGCGGCGGCATCAACAGCATCAAAGGGAGGTTGTACGCCGCGTTGCTGCATTGCTAAAACTTGAGGGTAAGGGTGCTGAAAACTAATCCATCCCGGATCGACAGCATTCATAAAAATTTTGTGTTTGGCATACTCTGAAGCGCAGGTGCGAGTCATCATGTTCAGCGATGCTTTTGCCATATTTGTATGCGGATGTCGCCAAGGTTTGTCACTGTTAAATTGCCCTTCTTTTGAAGAAACATTGACAATATATTTGCCAGCTTCAGGATTTTTTTTCATCAGCAGTTTGAGCCTGCTGTTAATTGCAAAAGGAGCGATCGCATTAATAACGTGAACTTCCAACATTTCCAAAATGCTCACCTCATCATCCTTCATCAGCCAACTGTTGAAAGGGCGCAAATCCACTTGTTGCCCGTCGCGATCGTACATTCCGGGCGGAAACAAACTAAAATCAGATGAATGTGATAATTGATTCTCTCGATCCAAGTTAAAAACCGTGGGGATTTCACTGTTGCGATTTGGAACAGAGTCTGTGAGAGATTTGGGGATATCCTCAGAAATATTGTCTGTCAAAAAGTGCGTAAGCGTTGCCCTCGAAGAGGATCGCGCCAACAGCGGCTGAATCTCAGCAGGCAAAGCCTCCAAAGGCAGAGATTCAAAATCCCTCAAATGCTGGTAAAATTCAGGAGGGCGGCGAATTGTTTGAGCCGCATTATTGATAATAATGTCAATTCGCGGATAGCAGCAGACGAGGTGTTCTGCAAATCGCTCAACGGCCGCAATATACCGCAAATCTAACTCATAAACTTGCAGGCGATCGCACCACTGGGCAAAATCCGCTTCTTTAGCATATCTCCTAGCAGCATCCCGAGCAAAACGAGTAGTACCAATTACAGCTGCACCCGCTCTCAACAACCTCAAAGTTACAGCATACCCAATTTTCACTCTCGCTCCCGTCACCAAAGCAAATAACCCCTGCAAATTAGCAGTTTGGTTGCGTTTGGTCAAATTAAGTTCGCCGCACTTCAAACACAAACCCCGGTAAAAAAAATGTTGCTCTCGAAAACTCTCCTTGCAAACAAAACAGCGCGGCAGTTTATTCATTTTCAATTTCTCTGGCTGTAAAGAATATCAAGTCCAGCTACATCCGCTGCAATTAGCTCCCGCCAAAATTCCCCGATTATCGATCTTAGCTTTTTTCATAATAGACCAGCTCAAATTAGCCCCATTAAAAGTAGCTCCGCTGAGATATGCGTTCAGGAAATTTGCTCTTTTCACAACAGCATCGCTCAGATTAGCACCAGCCAAAGTAGCTTTATTAAAATCAGCATCGCAAAGGTTGGCTCCAGTAAGATCTGCTTGAAAAAAATCCGTATTTGTCAAATCCGTTCTCTCTAAATTAGCACCCCGCAAATTAGCTCCCATAAAACAAGCTCCTGCAAATTTACTCCACCGCAAATTAGCTCCTGCCAAAACCAACCCTTTAAAATTCCCGCCGTTAAAATTAGATCTAATTAGTTTAATCCCCGCCAGATTTGCTCTGGCAAAATTCACCCCGCCCAGCTTAGCCCCACTCAAATCTGCCCCGCTCAAATCAGCACCAGTCAAATCAGCACCAGTCAAATCAGCCCCGCAGAGTTTAGCTTTTTTCAAAATGCTTTGAGATAAATTAGCCTCGCGAAAATTAACTGAGCGGAGGTTGGCTAAACTGAGATTAGCTGCTTGCAAATCAGCGCCGCTGAGATTGGCTCTGCTCAGGTTAGCTCCGGTCAAATCGGCATTTCTCAGATTACTTACTTCCAAGTTACTTTTTAAAATTTTTGCGCCTCGCAGGTTGGCCGATTCAAAGTTCGCTCCTACTAAGTTTGACTCTCTCAGGTTGGCTTTAGCCAAATTAACTCCGCTAAAATCTCCCCAACTCAACTCTACAAAGCCACCCAATAAAAGTAGATTTTGCACTCTCCATTTATTCCAAATCGACGCATCTTTTTTGAGCAAACTTATTTGTTCTTCCCTGCCCAATATTGCAGCAGCAGTAGCTCGCACCCGCTCGTCAGCATCGTCCAAAACAGCAGTTACTGCTTCTAAACCTGCTTCTCCGTATTTGATGGCATCTGTAAGTGCTGCCAGCCTTGCTTCAGCCGAGGGGCTTGCTAAGCGCTGCTTGACTCGTGCTATGCCGCCCAAGACAGCAGCATGAATTAAAGGTGGATTTTTACCGCCCAAAACTGCATCGTATTCTTTTGGTTCATTTGCTGGCATTTGTTATTTGTTACGGATGACTGTTGACTAATGACTGCTGACTGCTGACTAATGACTAATGACTAATGACTGTTGACTAATGACTATTGATTTGATTGGCTTTCGCATTTCGCCGCAGCATTTCGGGTTTTATGCGCCGCAGCGCCGAAGCTGTAAATCTACGGTTCCATTCTTCGTCGGAAATGTCTGCTAATTCTGAAAGTGTCGGCGCTATATTTTCAGGATAAGGCTCAAAGTCGGCAACATCAGTTGGTTTAGCAAATCGCTGATTCCAAGGACAAACATCCTGACAAATATCGCAACCTGCTACCCAACCTTGTAAATTAGATGCAATTTCGTCGGGCAATTTTTCGGCTCGATTCTCGATCGTGTGATAAGCTATACATCGATCGGCATTCACCACAAAAGGCTCAGTAATTGCTCCCGTCGGACACGCCTCAATGCAGCGAGTACAAGTACCGCAATGTTCCGTATGAGACTCATCGGGCGCTAACTCCAAATTAGTCAAGATTTCTCCCAAAAACACCCAAGAACCGTATTCGCGCGAAATTACATTACCATTTTTGGCAATCCAGCCAATCCCAGCACGCTGCGCCCACATTTTATCCTGAATCGGCCCGGTATCAGCATAATACCGCGCTTCAATTCCCTCGCCTTGCGATCGCACCCAATTTGCCAAAACCTTCAGTTTTTTGTGCAAAATTCTATGGTAATCCCGCCCCCAACCGTAGCGAGAGATTTTAGCATATTCGACCTCTGCCTCGACCCCCCTCTCACAAGGGGGATTTGAGGGGCGTTGGTGGGGCGTGTAGTAGTTGATGGCGACACATATTAAGGACTGCACCTCTGGCATCACCAATTGAATATCCTGCCGTTTCGGGTTTGCCATCCATGCCATATCCGCCTGATAACCCTTGTCCAGCCAAGCTTGCAATCTTTGTTTTTCTAGATCTAAATCCGTGTCTGTTGAGGCTATCCCGACTTTGTGAAATCCCAACTCAAGGGCTTTTTGCTTAATGCGATCGCTATTAATTGATTTTTTCATCTGGTAAGGAACCACAGCACAAATTGCGCCATAAGTCTACTAATCTTAAGATTAATTGTGGGACAGAATTGATAATAATTTCACAATCTTTATATTTATAAATTTGAACTCCAAAATGTCAAAAATGTTACATAATTTAATTTAGGGAGAATTCGATTCGCTAATTCAAGTACGCAAGTAAAACCGACAGCGAATCTCACAGCATACACATGGCAGTTAGTATTCAATCAGCTCAATCTATTTTTTCCAACACCGAGATTGCGAGCGTTGTTCCGGCTACCACGGAAGCGTTCTACAAACTCAGCGTTGAAGACCAACTCGCACTACTCTGGTATGCCTACACCGAAATGGGCGTTTCCATCACCGCAGCAGCCCCAGGAGTAGCCAGCATGGCGCTTGTCGAAGGCATCCTCAGCGAAATTAAGCAGATGTCGCCGGCTGCTCAAAGCAAAACCATGTTTGACCTAGCCAGCAACGCCGACACTACAATCGGTCGGATTTACACTTCCTTGCGCGTCAATACCAAACTCGGTTTCTGGTACGAGTTGGGACAGTTGATGAAACAGGGCGTTGTCGCTCCGATCCCTGCTGGCTATCAAATGTCTCCCGAAGCCACCACAGTTCTCGAAACCATCAAAAAACTCGATCCCGGCCAACAAATTACCGTACTTCGCAACACCGTAGTTCACATGGGCTACGACCCAGATTTCAGCCAAGAGTACGGCAAACGCTCAGCCCCCCGCAGCACTCCCACCGCTCCAGAAGAGCGGGTGAAAACCCAAATTGAGGGTATCAGCGAGCAGACTGTCCTCAGCTACATCGACTACATGAACGCCTTCGACTTCACCCCAGCCGTGGGTTTATTTGCTGAAGAAGGTGCCCTGCAACCACCTTTCCAAAAGCCGATCGTCGGTCGCGACGCTATCCTCAACTATATGCGGGAAGAGTGCATCGGACTGAAAATGATGCCCCAGCAAGGCGTATCAGAACCCGCAGAAGATGGCTACCGCCAAGTGAAAGTCACTGGCAAAGTCGAAACTCCCTGGTTCGGCGCGAATGTGGGCATGAACATTGCGTGGCGGTTTATGCTCGATCCCCAAGGTCAAATTTTCTTTGTGGCGATCGACTTGTTGGCATCTCCTAAAGAATTGCTCAATTTGATCCGCAAATAGAATATTCGGGTTCGGTCTGTCAAACAGACTTGGCCAGAAACCCAGATGCCTTCAGGTGTCTGGGTTTCTATCATTTTAGATTTGAGATTTTAAATTTTAGATTCAAGAATTGAAGGATGGGAAATGGCTGATGGTATCAGGGTTTACACCTTGGCTACCCTTACATTTTTTGAAAGTAATATTGATTTTGGTCGATCGCTTTGAAAGCTGCGATCGACACTCTCCGGTTCCTCCTTTTTTCGGAGAATTATTTTCCTAGCCCTACTTATATCTTTTGAGGGATTTGCTGCGACAAAGAGAATGATTAGAGTATAGTCATTCATCTAAAATCACTTGTTTTATGACCGCCACAACTCGACCTATTTTAACTACCTCTATAAAGATTGCAGGCATCACAAACCCAACGGTACTGCGATATTTTGAAACTTTAAACGCGGGCGATTTTGACGCGACGGCTAATTTATTTGCCGATGATGGGGTTCTGCACGCCCCGTTTGAAGATCCAATTATCGGCAGCATCTCGATCGCCACTTATCTCAAAAAAGAAGCACGAGGAATGCAGCTAGAACCCCAGAAAGGTGTCAGCCAAATTTTAGAAGATGGCAATGTTGAAGTTCAGGTCAGCGGCCGGGTGCAAACTTCCGCATTTGGTGTTAATGTCGGATGGCTGTTCTTGCTCAATTCTGACCAAAAAATCCTTTCTGTCACAGTCAAACTGTTAGCTTCTCCCCAAGAATTGCTAAATATGCGGTCGCAGACGAAATTTGATGTTTGATAAGCTGTTTCACATTTAAATTGCCTATTTTGGTTTGACCTGTCGATCGCACGTCATAGCTAAATTCGTGCGATCGACAGGTTAATCGGCTATTTATCGCCAGAATGAGGCAGAAACCGGGTTTTTATTCAAATCTTTGGTGAAGTGCCACTCACGGTATAAAAAACCCGTTTCTGGGGTATTTGTGCGATCGGGACTGTACCCCTACAGTCTTACAGTCTCGCCTTGGGCTGACCGAAAGCATCCAGGATACCCGCCACGTGATTCATTCCGAAAGCAGACTCAGAACCCAGAAATAAAAAACCTTTATCCGATGAAACTTGCCCCCCGAATTTATCTCGCGCAAGTCAATGCTTCAATTCTAAAATCTAAAATCTAAAATCTAAAATCTAAAATCGATTGACGATACTGCACGAAAAAGTGGCTGTCACCGCAGCGCGTGCGACAGACAGCCAAAGCGAGTCTAAAAGTGCATTGCCAATCATTAATCACTCAGGACTAATGACTAATGACTAACGACTAATTAAGATTTTTCCGGCAAACTCGCTTCCAACTTGAGACAGTTGCGACCGTCTATTTGCAAAGTGTAGTCCACCCGATCCATAAGTCTGCTCATAATCAGCCAGCCGTAGCCGCTTTCCTGTTTAGCTTCCGGCATCGGGGGATTGTAAGTATCCATTTCGTAACCTTTACCGTAATCCCAAATTTCTAAACCAATATCCCTATTTTTTAAATTCAAGCGAATTAACACGGGCAAATTGGGTTGATCTTTGTGAGCATGGCGGATCACGTTAGAATAGGCTTCTGCTAACACCAAGCGCAAACGATTCGACTGACGCGGCCAATCGACGTGCTCTCCTAGCTCTACTTCCAAACTGCTCAGCAACCAATTTTCAACAATTGTTAAAAACCGCAAGTCGCTTGGCACATGAAGCTCAGTATTCATAAAAAAATCCCGTAAGTTTGAAAACCCCTGTGTCTTCACACCAGGTATGAAACACGACGCGCCGAATGGATTCGGCCTCAATACTTGTCACTAATCGGGGGATACTAGCCTTTTCTGGTTAAAAATCAGGCATTCGTCATTTGGTATAAGGCAGAAGTTAAGAGTATAGTTGAAAACTTTTGTTATGAGTCTAAAGCCCACTAACAATTGATAATTATACCGAGACTGCAAGCAGCGAGGTATAAAAAATCTGTGTTTCAATCCTTGGCTTTTAAGAAGCGTTGGTTTTTTCTGACGAATGCCTTCTACCTTAACCCTTGACAGGTATTTAATCCCCCAGGAAAGCGATTCAGGAAACTAGCTGCGCCATCGCCGGCTAGGTTTTTTACTGTGGTTTTTGACTGTTGACGATAACGCCGTCCTTTGCAGGACTACTCTATGGGCCCTCAACAAGCAGGGCTTAAGTTTTTTCGGCGCTCACCCCCGACTATGCGTCGGGAGTCGCTGACAGATTCAAAGAACCTCCAGAGAGAGTATGGTTTGGTCGTCTTCCTGAACGGGATTGTCGGCTCGGATGTAAGCCAACAAATTGTCCAAGTTGAAAGAACCAGGTTCCTGAATCAAGAGTTGCCAAAGCCCTTCTTGTTGTAGCATAGAACGGGTTGGTACACCCCCTGCGACCGCTTCAGTCGTCACGCTAGCTTCAGTAATTCCGTCACTCGTCAGCAGAAATACATCTCCTGACTTTAATTCGATCGTACCTGCTTTGCCTCTCCAAACTGGTAGTATCCCCAAGGGAATGCCACGAGCTTTCAGGAAATTCGGCTCGGCTGGCGTTTCACCGCTAGCGGCTTGAGCTTTCACCTCCGAGTGAGACCAAACAATCGGGTAAATGTGACCGGCATTAGCAAATGCCAGGTGTCCGGTTGACGGAGTGTAACGAGCTACAACCATTGTAATAAAATGGTTGTTGCCGATCAGGTCGTCAGACATACTGCTATTCATATTGTGCATAACTCGATCGGGCTCTGGAGAAACTTCTTGGGAAAGTTCCCGACGCATCACCGAAATCGCGCTCGCCATAAATAGAGCAGCCGGAACTCCCTTACCCGAAACATCTCCCACCGCTATCCAAATATCCCCTTGGGAGTGGACGTAGACTTCAAAAAAGTCGCCACCCACTTCCCGCGCGGGATAACAGCAAGCTTGCACCCTGACAGTTTCAAAATCCGGCCAACTTTGGCGCAACAAGTTTGTTTGGATTTGGCGAGCCACTTCCAACTCGTTTTGCATCTGCTTGGCTAAATCCAGAGTGCGCTGATATAGCTTAGCTTGAGACAGGGCGAGAGCAGCTTGAGCTGCTACACCTTCTATTAACTCTATCTCTTCTGCTGACCAAGGGTTAGTGCCGCCAATCTGGGACAAAGCCAGTACCGCCAGCAATTCTTGCTGGTAAGTCAGGGGCACGGCAATCTCAACCGAGTTAGCATTCCCCCCACTGTTTGAGTTCACTTGAGTTTGGCGGGTGGCTACAGCTTGAACCAGCAAATTTTCATCAAAAGAAAAGCTACTGGCCTCGTCGGTTTGAGCTTGGTAGGGGAAGGTACTCGGCAATAGTCGATCGGTCTCTACCGGCCGCAGCATACAATAGTTGGCCTCAAAAGTTTGACCTACGGTTTGAACAATAGTTTGTACCATACTAGAGTAATCTAGCGACCCGCGAATCACGCTCATTACCTCATTGAACAGAGATTCCTTGCGTAAAGCGCGGCGCAATGCAACGCTGCGCTGCTTGTAGTATTTGTAAGTTTCTGAGGCTTGATTGATCACCAATTTGAGTTCTTCTGGATTCCACGGTTTGGTGATGTATTTGAAAACTTGACCTGAGTTGATGGCCTCAACCAAATCTTCAACATCGGTGTATCCCGTTAGCAGAATCCGAATCGTATCGGGAAATCGCTCGACTGTTTTCCCCAAAAACTCGGTGCCATTCATTTCTGGCATTCGCTGGTCAGATATAATCACCGCCATCTCGCCCTGTTCGTCTAGAACTTCCAGGGCGCTGAGGGCGCTATCTGCTTTGTAAACCTGAAAGTCGCGTCGAAACGTCCGGTACAATAAATCCAAGTTGTCGGGTTCGTCATCGACTACCATCAGTTTCAGCTTGCTTCCATCTCCCCGACTCATCTTTCTTCCCCCTTGAAAACCCCCACCATAGCTGTATTCAGCAAGGTGGCGGGAGGAAAAGGAGGGCTGGATATATGCAACATATCAGTTACGTCAAGTTGAGTTAAAGAAACCCGTTTTACCTCAAGGTGAGCATTCCTTTCGCACCATCTGTTCGCACAGATGAGAGGCTTTCGATACTGTAACCCGCCTCGGTAGGCCGCTTCAATAGGGAAAATTCCCGAGTCAGCTTTAACGCTGTGATACGAGCAATGACCTTGTTAGCAGTCGGTACTTTTCTAAACACACCAGCATTCAAAACGGCTAATTAATGCTCTGATTGCAGAGTTCTTAACTAGCTGGGCACTGTCCTCGGTGTGAATTTTAACACTTACTACTAACGCAAGTATTGCTACCTAAGTCTGGTCAACACCGGCTGTATTTCAAGCCCCACTGTACCCGGAGGGTTAGTGGTGGGTTGTTGGCGCTATTCCCTACATCTTTGCCGCATCGTACTTGATTGCAGGATGCAAGTCCTCTTAATCTCTGAACTTTTTGCAGCAAGCATATTACTACTGCCGAATCAAGCTAATCTTTCTGCCAGTCTGAGCTTAGCAGAACGAGAGCGGGGATTTCTAGCGACTTCTTCGGATTGTGGCACGATCGGCTTTTTTGTCAGTACCTGCAAATTGGGTGTTCCTCTGAGTTGGTGCTTGACTGGTCGGTCTTCGAGACTGTGAAAGGTAATGATTCCGATTCTCCCACCGGGTTTTAACCACCGTGGGGCAAGGTTTAGGAAAGTTTCTAAAGAAGCGAGTTCGGAGTTGACGGCTATCCTTAAAGCTTGGAAAGTACGGGTGGCCGGATGGATTCTGCCGTTGCGCTGCTTGGGGGGGAAGCTGGAGGCGATCGCCCCTGCAAGTTCTGTTGTAGTTTGAAAAGGACGGCTTTGCACAATCCGCCTCGCGATGCGCCGCGACAGTCGCTCTTCGCCGTACTTGTAAATAATATCTGCTAGTTTAACTTCTTCCCAGTGGTTGATAATCTCTTCTGCCGTCAAAGATTGCTGCTGGTTCATACGCATATCTAGTTGAGCTGGGTGGCGAAAACTAAATCCCCGTTCCGGTGTATCGAACTGAGCAGAGCTGACGCCCAAGTCTGCTATGATACCATCAAATTCGGCCTCTGGGGACTGATATTCAGCAAAGTTGCCGTGCCAAAACTCAACGGGCGAGTTGGCAAATCGGGCTTGGCAAAAACGGATCGCTTGTTCATCGCGGTCGATCGCCACCACTGTAACATCTGGCGCCGCCGCTAAAATCAAACTCGTGTGTCCGCCGCCCCCAAGCGTCGCGTCTAAATAGTGCCCGCCTGGACGCACAGCCAAACCCGCAATTAACTCGCTTCCCAAAACTGGAACGTGATAGGTGTCAATACTGACATCCGATCCAAGGGTCTCCTTCTCAGAGAGCTCGATATCCTTCATAATCATAAAAGCCAAACAAAAATCAACAATAGCTAGTAATCATTAATTCATTTAATTATGTCAAGAATTGAGACTAGAACCGAACCGATGGTGCTCAACATGGGGCCGCACCACCCATCCATGCACGGGGTACTCCGGCTAATCGTCACCCTAGACGGGGAAGATGTGGTGGACTGCGAGCCTGTTTTGGGCTATCTGCACCGGGGGATGGAAAAAATCGCCGAAAATCGCACCAACGTGATGTACGTGCCCTACGTGAGCCGCTGGGACTACGCTGCGGGGATGTTTAACGAAGCGGTGACAGTGAATGCACCGGAAAAGTTGGCAAATATTGCTGTCCCCAAACGGGCTAGTTATATTCGGGTAATCATGCTGGAGTTGAACCGGATTGCTAACCACTTGATGTGGGTAGGGCCGTTTTTGGCGGACGTGGGCGCGCAAACTCCTTTTTTCTATACTATGCGCGATCGCGAACCAATTCTCGACTTGTGGGAAGCAGCGACCGGTTATCGCATGGTTAATAATAACTATTTCCGCATTGGCGGAGTTGCCGCCGATTTGCCTTACGGTTGGGTAGATAAGTGCCAAGATTTCTGCGATTATTTCGTTCCCAAAATTGACGAGTACGAACGTTTAATTACCAACAATCCAATCTTCCGTCGCCGGATTGAAGGCTTGGGTACGATTTCCCGCAACGAAGCGATTAACTGGGGACTTTCGGGCCCCATGTTGCGCGGTTCCGGCGTAAATTGGGATTTGCGGAAAGTTGACCATTACGAATGTTATGACGACTTCGACTGGGAAGTTTGTACCGAAGCTGCTGGCGATTGTTTAGCCCGGTATTTAGTACGGATTCGGGAGATGCGCGAGTCGGTTAAGATTATCAATCAAGCCTTAAAAGGACTCCCCGGCGGCCCTTACGAGAATTTGGAAGCGAAGCGCTTAGAAAGCGGGCCAAAATCTGAATGGAATGGTTTTGACTATCAGTTTATTGGCAAAAAAGTTGCCCCGACTTTTAAGATTCCCAAGGGCGAACATTATGTCCGCGTTGAAAGCGGCAAGGGTGAGTTGGGGATTTATATTATCGGGGATGATACTGTGTTTCCTTGGCGCTGGAAGATTCGGGCTGCGGATTTTAATAATTTGCAGATTTTGCCTCACATTGTGCGCGGCGTGAAGATTGCGGATTTGGTGGCAATTTTGGGGAGTATCGACATTATTATGGGATCGGTTGACAGGTAGATCCGCTGTTAGCAGTAAGGGCTTTAGTTATTAAACGAGTATGACTAAAGCCCTGACTGTTAATAATGATAGAGTAACATTTAAAGAACAAAGAGGTTGCAGAATGAATGTCAGCAAGCAAGAGTTCTACGTCATTATTGAACGAGATGAAGATGGCTATTATGTCGGGGAAGTCCCACAGCTAAAAGCCTGTTATAGCCAAGGTGAGACTATTGATGAGTTGATTGCGAATATTAAAGAAGTTATTGCACTTTGTTTAGAAGAAGAGGGTAATGAAAAATTACCTGAATTTGTAGGTATTCAAAGGGTGATGATTTAATGCCAAAACTACCAGCTTTAATAGGAAATACAGTTATTAGCGCCTTAGAAAATGCAGGCTTTCAGACGATTAGACAAAAGGGCAGTCATGTGCGAATGATCCATGCAGATGGACGGGTAGTAACGATTCCTGTCCATGCTGGCAAAACCATAGGTAGAGGTTTACTCCGCAAGATACTGCGGGATGCAGAACTCACAAGGGAAGAGTTTATAGCACTACTCGAATGATTTTGTTCAGCTTGATTAAGTGCCTCATAAAAATTATGACATCCCAGCAACCAGATATCAATGACAGCAACCCGGAACTCTGCGCTTTAATCGGCGAAAGAATTGCCGCCCGTCCCCAGCAGCGTATTACTTTTGCTGAATATATGGATTTGGCATTATATCATCCGCAGCACGGATATTACAATAGCGATCGCCCGTCGATCGGCAAACAAGGCGATTTTATCACGTCGTCTCACTGGGGTGCTGATTTTGCGGAGGTTTTGGCACAGCAGTTTGTGGAAATGTGGGAATTTCTCGTTAGCGGAGCCCTCGAAGAGGATCGCCCTTTCAATTTCGCGATCGTAGAAATAGGCGCTGGGCGGGGAAATTTTGCCGAAAATGTGCTGCAATATCTGCAACGGCAACATCCCGATTTCTTTCATATTTTAGAATACATTATTATTGAAGTTTCCCCTGGCCTCCAAGCGGAACAGCGGCAAACTTTAGCCGATATTAAGTGTGTTAAGTGGTGTAATTGGGATGAGATAGTTAATAATTCAATTGTCGGTTGTTTCTTTTCTAACGAGTTAGTGGATGCTTTACCAGTGCATCAATTCATTCTGCAAGAAGGGCAAGTTAGGGAGATTTATGTTGCCGCAGAAACCCCAAAAAATGAACAAGAAGAAATAAAATTTGTTGAAGTAATTGGCGAAGTTTCCACCCCTAAAATTGGCGAATATTTGGATTTGGTGGGCATCGATTTGTCGGCGAGTGTTTATGGGGACGGATATCGCAGTGAGGTAAATTTGGCGGCTTTGGACTGGATGAGTACAGTTGCTCAAAAGTTGCAGCGGGGATATTTGTTAACTATTGATTACGGCCATCCGGCGCACCGCTATTACAATCCGAGGCGCAGGGAGGGGACGCTACAGTGTTATTATCGCCACCGATATCACAATAATCCTTATATTAATGTGGGGCGGCAGGATTTAACGGCTCATGTTAATTTTACGGCGTTGGAAAGGCAGGGGGAATTGTGCGGTTTGGATGTGGTAGGGTTTACTCAGCAGGCTTTGTTTTTGATGGCGTTGGGTTTGGGCGATCGTATTGCTTCTTTGTCTACAAATGATGCGGAAGTATTGGATGTGGCAACGTTTTTGCGGCGCCGGGAGGCTTTGCATCAATTGATCGATCCGATGGGTTTGGGGGGGTTTGGGGTTTTGGTGCAGTGTAAGGGGTTGAGGGAGGAGGAAAAGGGGAGAATTTTGAAGGGTTTGATGGTGCCAGATTGATTATTCCAGATTGATTATTAACTAATTTAATAGTTGAGATTTTTTGAACCGCAGATGAACGCTGATTAACGGTGATGTAATTTTGATTGATTCTGTATCTACCCAAATTATTGTCATGCAACCAATACCGGATGATTGAGTTTGCGCGAAGCATACAAAAGAGATGCTCTCAGATCGTCTGCTTCAAGATGGGGCATTTCTTCTAGTATTTGTTCCGCACTCAAACCAGCCACAAATAAGTCCAGTACGTCTGATACCCGAATTCTCATGCCGCGAATGCAAGGGCGACCGCCACACTGTCTAGGATTAACCGTGATTCTTGCGAATATATCTGACATTAAAGTTAGCTCCTACAACGCTTAGTTATAGTATGAATGAGTGTGATCGCAATTGTCAATAACTGGATTCCCATGATTATTAACTAATTAAGCTGTACCAATTACTTTTGTCATCACTTAAGCGCACTGACTCCGGGTTGAAAAATCCCCTTTTCCAGAATATAAAGTAGATGGCAGCTTTAAACAATAAGCAGCAGGAATCACTTCAATCAACCACCAATTAAACATATCTCGTCTGGCTTCAGTAAAACCAGTAATGGCATCACCAGTAATGGCATCATACATAATATCTAAGATGGCATTATAGGCTGTTTTGCTGTTGAGTGTTTGCAGCAAGCCGTAAAAGATATTATAAGCTTCGTCAGTAGCTTGATATTTTCCAATTTTGTTGATATTAGGAAACAAGGTATCTGCCCAAGTTTCGGGAATTTCACCACCATCCTTCAGCCAACAAGATACAATTCCTTCAACGATATCAGCCTTGTGTTCTTCAGGAAAGTAATGTTTAATGGTCGGTTTAGCTGCTAATGCTATTCCATAAGCCATGTAGACGTATCGCTGATGGGATATTGGATCATTAGGCATTCCAAAAGCTGTCATTACTTCTACAAAAGCTTCTTCTACATTGCACTTTCCACCCGTTTCGTATAAATCACGATACTTTCTTTCCCAAACCCTGTGAAGAGTTTCCTGTAATTGCTCAGGAATATCTGAGTTGCTGGGCAATTGAAAATTTCTGTAGTAGCCTATGTCAAACTCGATCATTGACTTTCCCTCCTTATGTTTTTCATTAATCATAAACTATGAGCCAGTTCATTGTCACCTTCATATCACCTCAATTTTACTTTGGGTACAGAAGCCAGTAAAGCCTTGATAGCCTTTACTGGCTGTCTATACTGATATGTCTACGGATATGGACGTTCGTAGAAGATAATCACTTGAATCTTCGGGAACCTCATCTTAAAGTCCTCATCACAAGTAATGTTGCAGCCAGAACACATATCTCTCTCAGTGTAAAGGTAGAGTATTCCTTCTGCATCCAAGGAAAGATCATCTCTTTCTAACTCTTCTGCAATTTTATTGAAAAGCTTGTACTCCGCGTGTTCTTTGTTGTTGCAGGATGCTATTCTGTTAAGCCTTGGCTCAAAAAACAACTTTGGTCCATCCTCTTCACCTGGAATATTTAGAGGATCTCGCTTGCTGGTAGCTTCTTGGCTATAAACTCCACCCATGTCGAGTTCGAGTTTGGCAACAGCAACATTACCAGAAATGGCTTTTTTAATATGAGTTGATCGAGCATTTTGAACCTTAGTCCGCAGTTCCTCTACGATGTCCGCAAACGGCTCAGGGATCTCTTGGGGATACTCGTAATGAGGTGTGTTTCTATAGGGGCTTCCTGTAGTTAAGTTTTGTTTCACGCGAATATTTTTAGTTTTATAAGAAAAATATATATAACCTGACTTAGACATAAGCTTAAAGCCTCGTCTGACTCAGGTATTTTAATTATACCAAACTTTCAAGTTAACTGCAAACTCGGCTCGGAGAATTCTAATTCAGCCCATTTTAATCGTTGTTGAATTGACATCTCCTGCAACTTTTTACTCATTTCATATAAATCCACTTGCGGATAATCCCCCTTAAATAGCGGAATTAAAGCCTCAACAACAGCAGCGATTCCCTGCGGCGGCACTGCATTGCCAATCTGCCTCCGTACTTCAGTCGTAGAACCTTCAAAAACAAAATCATCGGGAAATGTTTGCAATCTTGCTCTTTCACGATTTGTCAAAGAACGCGGTTCTAAATAATGATAACCCCAAGTTCCGCCACCTCCACCAGCAATGATTGTCGATGATGGTTTATCTGGATGAATTCGGCGATAAACGTGACTGATCATGCCTTTGACATAGTATGGACTATCTTTGGGAATATCAGAGAAATTGCCTCCCGGTTTAATTCGATTTAAAATTTCAACGGTGCGGGCTTGAATTTTATGATGTTGGTTATTGTCAAGAACTGCTTCCACATTTTTGAGTGCTTCGCCCGCTGTTCGATAGGGATTTTTGCGATTTGGCCCGTATTCTGGCTGAGGATGCACAAAGTTAAATCCTGTATCCATCCGAATGCCAACTAATAACACTCTTTGCCGAAATTGCGGAACTCCGTAATCGGCAAAGTTGTAGAGTTTAGGTTTAACTAAGTAGCCCGGAGCGATACTTTCAAAGTCAGAAATTATTTGTTTTATTGCTTGATAATTATTGGCACTTAATAAGCCTTTGACATTTTCTGCTACAAAAGCTTTGGGCTTTTTTTTGTTGACAAAATCGAGAAAGTATGTATATAAATTGCCTCTGGTTCCTTCAAGTCCGGGCCGCTTCCAAATTAGGGAGAAATCTTGACAGGGGAACCCTCCTATACATATTTCAGCTTCGGGAACTTGTGCAATGTCTATATTTTCTATGCTGTCGTTGATGATGACATCAGCAATGTTTCTGCTGAATGTTTTGCAGGCGTATTTATTGGAGTCGATCGCCCAAACTACCTCAAATCCGGCTTGGTGGAATGGCAAATCCATGCCGCCGCAACCAGAAAATAAGGATATGAGTCGCGGTTGTTTTGTCCAGGCGATCGGCTGGAGACGTTCGATTAACATAGGAGTGCAAAGTTAGCCAAGGGCGGGCTGGATGCCGGCACCACAAGAGTGTCATCATACCAAAACACGATCGAACTCGACTCATCAATTGATATTTCACTCTTCATCATCTAACTCGAGCCCCGCTTGACGCAGTTTTTCGGCCAATTTTTCCGCGCGGAGTCTTTCGCGATCGGCCCGTTGGCGTTCTTGTTCTACTCGTTCTTCCGACCACAGCAACAACTCGCCTTCAGGATTCCACCACCTGAACCAACAGCCTGTCCTTCCTTCGTGGGTTCCTTCCCAAATACCTAAAAACAAGTCTAATCCCGGTATCCAATAACGTCCGTTTTCATCTGCTTTTTGCAAGTTGTAGTGTTCTGATTCTAAAGCGTAAACTTCTAAATGAGCTGTTTTCGCTCGGAATATGACGTATCGGGGGACTTTGATTACTTGCTCGTAAAAATACCACTTTCCCACCCGCGAGGTAAATTCAACGGAGTATTCTTCTCCATAGGTTTCTGAAAGAAATTCCATCACGATTTGGGGGATGGTTCCTTCTGTGTGTGGCGTGTAACTGCGGCGGACTTGCGAGACATTTTTTGGATTGACGGGTTTCACGTACATCCAATCTGGTGCTTTGCAGATAATACGCTGTTCGTCGCTGCTTGAACCTGGGAAACTTATGCCGGCACACAAGGCAAAGTTGCAAACAATTAAGGCATCCTGCATTAATTCAGGAAATCCTGTTAGCGGCTGGCGCAAAGCGGCGGCTAATAATGGTTGGCTTTCGTCTTCTACGGGGTCGTCTGGTAGTTGGAAATCTTGTGGTAGTAGCGGCCAGGTGATTGTGAGTTTTGTTTCATAATTTTTTGTTGCTACAGACATAGTTTATTAGAGGTTAAATGTTTTAATGTTTAAATTATATCTCTTGGTTTTTGGGATTAATGTTAATGGCTTAATGACGAGGCAGAGCCTCTGGATCTGCGTTACCAAGCAGAGCCAATTAGTAACGACTTAAGCCGACAGTCCGCCAGGGGTTGAAACCCCTGGCTAATAGCTAAAGTCCTCTGAAGAGGACTGAGAAGAAAACTGTTAAAATATAGCGGTTTTCAGATAAATGAGGTATACAGAAACCCTGTATTCTCAAGCTTTCTAGGTCAAAATTCGTACCTCACCTTTTTGAGAAAGGCTATAATTAGTCCTCATAGCGAGGACTTTAGCTTTGAGGCAGGGAATTCATTCCCTGCCGGACTTAATATGCAGCTATGATCTTCTGCTGTAGCTCGTTTGTCATTGCTAGTAGTTCCGATTGGGCGATCGCACTTTGTTCGCCACTCGCCAACCACTTCAACTGTACCGTCTCGTTTTCAGCTTCCGCATCTCCCAAAACTAAACACGCAACCGCACCGCTTCTGTCGGCTCTTTTAAACTGTTTCCCGAAAGCACTAGCGCTCAAATCTATCTCTACACTAAACCCGGCACTTCGCAATTTTTGAGCTAACAATACCGATTGCTGTTCTGCTTTTTCGCCCCTGGATACCAAATAAAAATCCAACTTGGGCGCGGGCAAAGGTTGCAACTTTTGCAGCAGGATAATCAACCTTTCGATACCCATTGCCCAACCGACTGCCGCCGTATCTGGGCCACCCAATTCTTTTACTAAACCGTCGTAGCGGCCGCCTCCGCAAACTGTGGCTTGCGCTCCCAAATCGTCGGAGATAATTTCAAATGCGGTGTAGGTATAGTAATCTAAACCGCGCACTAATCGGGGATTTAACTGATAACTAATTCCTAAATTTGTGAGCATCTGCTGCACTTGCTCGAAGTGATCTCGCGATTCCTCTCCCAAATATTCTAAAATGCTAGGCGCACCAGCTACAATTTCTTGAGTCCGCTGATTTTTGCTGTCCAATATCCGCAGCGGATTGCGAGTCAAGCGGTCTTGAGAATCGGCGTCTAATTCGTCTTTGTGCGGTGTAAAATAATCTATTAATGCTTGCCGATAATTTTGTCTGTCTTGCTTATTTCCGACGGAATTAATATCGAGACGCAAATTTTTTAAACCGAGAGTTTGCAGGATATCACAGGCGATCGCAATTACTTCGACATCCGCACGAGGATTCGCACTCCCCAAGACTTCCACGCCAATTTGATTGAACTGCCGCTGTCTTCCCTCTTGCGCGCGTTCGTAGCGAAACATCGGCCCAGCATACCACAGACGCTGCACGTCTCCCGCTGCGTACAAACTGTTTTGAATAAAAGCTCGCACTACTCCGGCGGTGCCTTCTGGGCGCAAAGTAGTCGATCGATCGCCCTTATCCTTAAAAGTGTACATTTCCTTACCCACGACATCGGTAGCTTCTCCGATGCCGCGTTCAAATAAAGATGTCTGTTCAAAAATTGGCGTCCGAATTTCTTGATAAGCCGCTTTTTTCAAAATTGTTCTAGCGACTTCTTCTATATTTTGCCAATATTGAATTTCAGCGGGCAAAATATCCCGCGTTCCCGGTAAAGTTTTAATTGCACTCATTTTGTTAGTCAGTTGTCATTAGTCATTGGTCATTAGTCATTTGTCATTAGTTATTAATCATTAGTTATTAGTTAACCGTCAACAGTCAACAGTTAACAGTCAACAGTCAACAGCTAACAATTCCCAATAACTAATGACTTAATAATTCCCAGGCTCCGTAACGATCGCCATAATAAGCCAAAATGCGATCGACCCGCTCGCGACCTGCCAAATCGAACCCTTCAGGATACTGTATCCACAAACCCCCAATTTGGCTGTCGCTGTAATCAAACCGCTGCGACTGCTGCGGGATTAAACCGGTTTGCACCCCTTCAACTTGACGCAAATGGGTCGCCACTTCGCGATACACCGCCAGCGGCAATCCAGGGGATTGAATGTGATAGCGGAGTTGTTTTTCTTGTGCCGTTTGCATCATTTCTTTGCCTGTACCCAACCAGAAACCCTACTTAAGATACTTCTTTATCGATCGGTCGCGGTAGAGGACAGCAGTTAATATTGTCCAAACATACCTTTCCCCACTGCAACGCCCAGCGTACAAGGGTAACTCGATTGTCAGCGCGCGTCTTGTTCAAGATATTGCTAATGTGGTTGTCAACTGTACGCTTGCTAATCTCTAACTTTTCGGCAATTTTCTCATTAGTCAATCCCGCCGCTACTAACTCTACCACTTGCAATTCTCTGTCCGACAGGGTGACAGGGGTTCCAGAGACAATCCCACTCATAAATTTTTCCTATGTCTGCATATTTACCTATCTACAATTCTAGAGGATGAGGGATGAAGTATGAAGAGAAAATTAAATTTGCTGTGCTACTCTTTCGGGGCCGAAGCACCAACTCGCTTGCAGAATCGCAAAAAGTGCAAACTCAGCGCCGACACAGCATGACCCGCACCGACTTGCACTGCTGGCACCGGAGGGCGGCGGGTGAGCCCTTTACCTGCGCGCATCTGGCATCCGGGCCAAACCCGCAGGTGTTTTCAGGTAAAACAACTGATACGCCCGCACTGCACTTGTGCGTTGAGCGAGTAACTGCCAGTATCAATAAGTCTGATATTATCGAAAAATTGGGTCTAAAACCTCCCCCTTCTAGGGGGACTTTACTTTTGTTTCACTTTAGCTTACCATAGCAAATATAGTTTGGTAAGTGCAATGTTAAAAGCCTGCAAGTACAGAATCTATCCGACTCAAGAGCAATCTATATTGCTTGGTAAGTCGTTTGGATGTGTACGGTGGTTTTACAATTTTGCGCTTAACCTAACCAGTGAAACTTACAAAGCAACAGGTAAGGGTTTAAGTCGAAACGACATCATTAATTTGTTACCTTCGCTAAAAAAAGAATATGAATGGTTAACAGAACCACCTTCACAATGTTTACAGCAAGTAGGATTGGATTTGTCTAGTGGTTTTTTGAACTTTTTTGAGAAACGGGCTAAATACCCAAATTTTAAGAAAAAGGGACAAAAGCAATCTATCCGATTTCCACAAGGAATTAAATTAGATGGCGACTATCTCACGTTGCCTAAACTAGGTAAGGTTTACTGCAAAGTATCTCGATTGCTCGAAGGGAAGTTAAAATCTGTTACCGTATCGCTAAATCCATCAGGTGAATACTACGCCGCTTGTCTCTACGATGATGGTAAAGATAAGCCTGTTTCATCATCAGAGGGAAAAGCTATTGGTATAGACATGGGGATAAATTATTATGCAATTACGTCCGACGGGACTAAGCATGGCAACCCCAAATATTACCGTAAATATGAAGTTAAATTAGCCAAGAGACAAAAGCAACTTAGTCGCAAACAAAAAGGGTCTAGCAATCGTAAAAAAGCACGGATTAAAGTTGCTAAAGTGCATTCAAAAATCACCAGATGTCGTGAAGATTTTCTCCAAAAACTAAGTCGTAAATTAGTTGACGAAAACCAAGTCATAATTGTAGAAAATCTGGCAGTTAGAAACATGGTAAAAAATTCCAAACTAGCTAAATCAATCAGTGATGCTGGATGGGGTAAATTTTGCACCATGTTGAAGTATAAGTCAGAGTGGGAGGGAAGAATCTATATCGAAATCGATAGATTTTTCCCCAGTTCCAAAACTTGTAGTAACTGTTTACATCAACTAGATAACCTGAGTTTAGATATTCGTAGCTGGCAATGTCCCAAATGTCAAACGGTACATGACAGAGACATTAACGCCGCCATGAATATCCGCGATGAAGGTTTACGACTTTTGGCGGGAGGGCATCTCGCTAACGCTTCCAGACGACGTGTAAGACCATCTAAAGGCACTGCTTTTAGAGGCAACGTTGGATGAAGGAAGAATCTCGGCCGTTTTACGGCGGGGAGTTGTCAAAGGAGCAGCCATTAAAAAATAGCTTGCAATTTTTCTGAGATGGGTTAAAAATAATTATTGAGCTGTCTACTGCTGGTCTAAAATCTCAAATCTAAAATCTAAAAGAGATATGACTTATCCTCGCGTTCTGTGTCTGGGTGAAGTTTTATTTGATTGTTTAGCAGACAAACCAGGAGTATCTCTCGAAGAGGTAGAATCTTGGACGGCATATCCCGGCGGTGCTCCTGCTAATGTTGCCTGTGCTTTGGCTAAATTGGGGACGGCGGCGGGATTTATCGGTGCTGTAGGTGGGGATGAATTGGGAAATTCCCTAGTGCAAGTATTGCAAGAAGTAGGGGTTGATATTGCTGGAGTGCAGCGACATCCAAGTGCGCCGACGCGGCAAGTTTATGTCTTGCGGAATGAAGCGGGCGATCGATCTTTTGCCGGTTTTGGCGAATTCGATACTGCGGATTTTGCCGACACCCGCCTCCTCGCTGCACAACTACCCGAAGTGCTGTTTGAAAATGCCGAATATTTAGTGCTAGGCACTTTAGAATTAGCTTATCCTGAAAGTCGAGAGGCGATCGCCCGATCGATCGAACTAGCAGAACAGTACGACGTTAAAATTATACTGGACATCAATTGGCGTCCCGTGTTTTGGCCAAATCCAGACGAAGCAAAAGCGCCCATTAGAAAAATCTTAAAAAAAGTGGATTTTGTCAAGTTATCTGAGGAAGAAGCCGAATGGTTGTTTGACACTACCGACGCTGGAGCTATTACCTACCGCCTCGATTCCGTAGAAGGCGTTTTGGTTACTGCGGGCGAGAAAGGTTGCGCCTATTGTATCTCGGAAAATGAAGGAAAAATTCCCGCCTTTAAAGTAGATGTTGAGGATACAAATGGTGCCGGCGACGGTTTTCTGGCTGGTTTTGTCAGCCAATTGTGCAAGGTGGGAATTAAGAGTTTAGCCGCTCCAGAAATAACAAAAAAAGTTGTAACTTATGCGAATGCCGTAGGTTCGATGACAGCGATGAAACCTGGGGCAATTAAAGCTCAACCAACCGCCGCTGAAGTAGAAGCTTTCTTGTATTTGTACAAAAATTAGCACGCCCAACCTCTCCCCCGGAAACGGAGAGGGGGCTAAATTTGCTTCAGAAACCCGGTTGCTCCGAAAAAATAACTCTTATACAAATTCGCGTTAAAAACCCTCTATAAGACTCGGCGATTAAAATCGCTACTCTACAAACTCTCGCCCTAGTTAAGAGGGACTAATAAATAAACTGGTATTGAAGCCAGATCTAGTATTATAGGTTTTATTTGGGGCAATTAACCGCACATCAGATGATTTTTAATTTGGCGCACGATTAACTCTAGCGGCTGCGAAGCATCTATGATAATTGCATCTTCTGGTTCTTCGAGACTGTCTAACTGACTTAAAAGCAAGTCTGCTTTCATGTAGTGATTTTCGCGAGTTTTTAACCTTGTGGCTAATAGCTGAAAAGAACATTTTAGATAAACTATCTTCATTCGCTTTTGGTCTCGGTAGAGCATTTCGCGGTAAGATGTTTTTAAAGCAGAACAAGCCAAAACCACATTTTTATTTTCTAACAGCCACCTGTCTATTGCAGCTTGCAATTGTAAAAGCCAAGGAAGGCGATCCGCATCTTCTAAAGGAATGCCCCCACTCATTTTATCGATATTAGCTGATGGGTGAAAATCGTCAGCATCGCTGAAATCCCAGTTGAGAGATTGCGCCAGCAACTTGCCTACAGTAGTTTTGCCAGAACCTGAGACTCCCATCACGATCGTAATCATGGCACCTATTTATCGAATACTTGGAACTTTATCAAGTTGTGCGATCGACAAACCGGGTTTCTTAAGTTGCCGGATGAATTCTACCACCCTAAAAAATTCAATAAACCCGGTTTATTTATGATTGTCGCTTAAATTTCTTCCATAGTGGGTTTAATGAAATTATAAGCCAAAACGCCGATAATTCCACCCATCACAGGGAATACAATAAACGCCCATAACTGTTGGATTGCCCATCCGCCTTGAAAAAGTGCGACACCGATACTTCTAGCTGGGTTAACTGAAGTATTGGTTACGGGAATTCCGACTAAGTGAATCAACACCAGCATCAAGCCGATCGGAATTCCGCCCAAACCGACGGGATATTTGGGATGGGTAGTACCCATGATTGTAAATAACAGAAAAGCAGTTAGTACAATTTCCGTCAAAGCTGCTGCCAAAAGTCCGTAACCAGTGGGAGAATGTTCTCCAAAACCGTTAGATGCAAATCCAGAAGCAGCCGCATCAAATCCGGGTTTTCCTGATGCTATCATGTACAAAACAAGACCGCCTAAAATTCCCCCTACAATCTGACCTCCTATATAATAAGGAAGCAAAACAGCATCGATCAGTTTCGCAACTACTAAACCGATACTTACCGCCGGATTAATGTGGCATCCAGAGATAGGGCCGATGGTATAAACCATGATTAAGAGGGATAGACCAAAGGCGATCGACACTCCCAAAAAGCCGATTTTGTCTCCAGCTAAAACCGCACTGCCACATCCACCTAATACCAACACAAAAGTACCAAAAGCTTCAGCAACCCCAATCTTTATTTTTTTGTTCATACTCACAATTCTCGGAAGTTTCTGATCTGTCTATTTCACACCCCTACGAGTTCTAATTCTAAAAATTAGAACTCGAATTTGTTTCACTAAGCGCCACAATACTAATGGAAATCATTAGCAACGTGTAGCTCTAACTTTCATAAATTCTCTGGGCTTAAACTGAGACTGCGGAATTGGGAATCGATAAATTAGCTCAAACATACTCTATTATGGAAAAAATGTCAAGAGTGAGCCAATTATTTGTATAAATTGTGCAATCTTCTGTATTCAATTCACAATAATTAACTTGACTTTTTTCCTAATTGTGCGATCGTAATTTTACTTATTGTTGCTGATTATCCGATCGCACTTGCAGCTACAACATCACTGCTAACAGGCTGGTACATCGGGCCTTGGAAAGGGCGAAAGCCTTGCTGGCAATCGGCAGTCATCTTGCACAGCAAGCGGAACTGTAGCGGCGTTGGGGGTTGATTGAGGCGATCGACTTCTACGCGAACCAATTCTGGATGCTGCGAAATAATTTCAAAAATATCATCCACCAGATAGCGCTGACAATAGCCGACAATCCAGTGATCTTTAGTACACAGAAGCAGACGGGAAGGGCGCGGATTTTTAAATTCGTGGGCTAAATACAAAAGTTCGCCCACTTGAAGCCGATGAATCCGTTCAATTGCCGACTTGGAAAGGTATCGCAGTCCATCTGCAAAAAAATGGATACAGTAACGTCCATTTTCATCTGGTTCGGGACAAGGGAACACCTCAAATTTATCAGTTGCCCGTTTGCCTCCGCTGCGCGCCAATAAAGCAATTGGGTCATGTTCGTGTTCAGGGATATTCAACCACTGCACAAATTCAGGGTACTCAGGGCGCGATCGCGCCATCACTCGATTAGAAAACAACGCAAACAGTTTCTGTGAAGTGTAAACATTATTGAAATCCGGGAAAGATGGCAAAGGTTGAAACCCGCACTTAAGTTTAGCTTCTAGAACACCATTTGTATAATTGAACTGGTATTCTTTACCGTTAAATGTCAATCGACCAATCGGAAACCAAGAACCGCTGTCCGGGCTTTGCCAAGCCAAAAATAGTGTTTTCAAAGTAAATCTCCTGTCAATTCAAGTAGGGTGTGCACCTTATGTTTACTTTGAACTAAGAATATTTTTTTGCAATTTTTGCCGAGTTTTACCGTCGATTATCTCTTTGCCAACATTGGGTTTGCTGACATTAACTCGGACAAAATCGATATCATCTTTTTCGGTAAATTTGCGATCGCCATCGGAGTCTTTTCTAATTGTAACAAAAATACCGCCGCTCTTTTTATCAAATACCCAACTCATTAACTGGGTATCGGGCGGAGCGATTGCCTGAAGCGATTTGCCTGCCAAGTTAGATAAATATCCAACGATCGCGTCTGCATCGTCAAGTTTGCCATCAGCATTTGTGTCGCTATCTATGATATGAAACAACAGCAATTGATTCTGAGGCTTGCTGGATACTTTTTTTGAGGGATTTTGCTTCGGTTGATTTGTTTGTTCATTTTGATGGCTGGGATTTTCTATATCTTTTTTACCTGGCAAATATTCAAATTTAGATATTAACGCTTTTCTATTTAATAGAATATTAGATTCTCCGTTAGTTTTGTTATAAAAAATCATATTATAACCAATCATACGACGGCCCCTTGAAAAACTTAATTTTGATGAGATAGGATTGTGTCCAGATTTTTTTTCATCGCTAGATAAGATAACTGGAATCATAATATATTCTGATTCAGAGTCAACGATTAAATCGCCATAAGCAATCTGTGGCTGTGGCTTTTCTGCTTTCTTTTGTGCCCGAGTTACTGTCTTCGTTGCACTGCATGATATGGTAATAGCAATTAGGGCAAATGTGGTAGCCACTTTACGGAAAATATTATGATCGATCATGACTTTTTAGATTTGACATCGATATTTATTTTCATTTTATTCTAACTAGCCGATCGCTGTCACGTTCAGCGATAGGTAAATCCATCTAAAAAAACAGAATACCCAGATCCTCGACTTCTTTAAGAAGTGGAGGATCTAAGATTCTAAACATCGCTAACAACTTCTAACACAGGAATTCGCGCGGATCTGTGACATACCCAGTCAGCGCAGAAGCCGCCGCCGTATAAGGCGAAGCTAGATAAACTTGCGCTTCTTTATTCCCCATGCGGCCGGGGAAATTCCGGTTAGTTGTAGATACACAAATTTCTGGTTCGTTCATCCGCCCAAAAGTATCTTTCGGGCCGCCCAAACAAGCGGCGCAAGAAGGCGCTGCGGGTTCGATGCAGCCGGCAGCTAAGAAGATTTCCGAAAGGGTTTGACCATCGTATTTTGTGACAAACAAATCTTCGTAAACTTTCTGAGTTGCTGGTACTAAATAAGTCGGAACTTTGACTTGATTTCCTTTCAGAATGCGGGCGGCATTCAGAAAGTCGGAGGTTTTGCCGCCGGTGCAGGAACCGATGTAAACTCGATCGATCTTGACATCGCGGCAGTTGCGGGCTAAGTCGCGGTTGTCGGGAGAGTGCGGTTTGGCGACAACTGGTTCTAATTGGGTGACATCGTAGGTGCGATCGCTATAAAATTTAGCATCCCCATCGCTGTAAAATGAATCGAAGGCTTTATCAGTCCGCGAAGTAACGTAATCAAACGTAGTTTTGTCCGGCGCAACCGTGCCGTTTTTACCGCCAGCTTCAATCACCATATTGCACAGCGTCATCCGTTCTTCCATCGTCAAACGCTCAACTGTATCGCCCGCAAATTCCATTGTCCGGTAGTTAGCACCGGCAACGCTAATATCACCAATAATCTGCAAAATTAGGTCTTTTGCTAACAAATAATCCGGCAGTTCACCGTTGAACACAAAGCGCATGGTTGCGGGAACTTTGATTAACAGTTTGCCGGTTCCCATGATAAAAGCCGCGTCTGTATTGCCGATACCGGTGGCAAATTGTCCGAAAGCGCCGGCATTGCAGGTGTGGGAATCGGTGCCGAAGAGCACTTCGCCCGGTCTGGTGTGGCCTTCTTGTGCTAGGGCGATGTGGCAAACTCCTTTGTAGTCGGGATTTGCTTTGAAGTCCGATCGATCCGTGATGTCGTAAAAGTATTTTATCCCTTGTTCGGCGGCAAAATCGCGGAGAATATCGACGTTGCGGTTAGCGCGTTCGTCGTTCGTGAAAATGTAGTGGTCAGGAATGAGGACGATTTTGTCAGGGTTCCAGACTTTTGCATTCTCACCGAATTCGCGTTTGAAAACGCCGATGGTGCCGGGCCCGCAGACATCGTGGGTCATCAACACGTCTGTTTCTACCCAAATATTTTCTCCGGGCTCAACTTTAGTGCGGCCTGATGCTTTGGCTAATATTTTTTCGGTCAGAGTCATTCCCATAGTGCGATCGCTCTTTTTTATTAGATGCTACATAGTGTATTGTACGAAATATCGCCTGATGTTGAGAGGAAATTTATTGTCAGGAACTCAGGGCTAAAGCCACTGAGCTTGTAAGAAATTACAAGCTATTCTGACGGGCCATCGTCTTAACTGACTACGTTCTTTGAGTCACGACACTCCTTGAATGCGAAGCTAGTTTTCCGCTCTGTCCGAAGCAATTAAACAGTCTTAAAGTCACGCTCGACAGTGTTGCAGGTCTAAAAAGCTCTTATAACCTTGGCGAAGCTAACATTACCCGAAAGGGACTCGGAGACAACATATCTCCATAGAGGGGCAACCATACCCCTCTAACCCCGCAAGGGGATTCAAGGCGATTGAAATCGCCGTGTCGTTTTCCACGAGCGGGCTGAAGCCACGCTCGTTTCCCACTTACCGAGTATTTTTTATTAATATGAGCGTCTTCTCCTCAAAGTGGGAGTACGCCTGATTGTGAAGTTATTGTTCATCCGCCAAAAACTTATTTAGTCAAGCGCGAGCGAACTATTAGTTTTAATGAAAGGTCAAGGAAAGTTTATTGCAGTATTAGTAAACTTATAAAATCCCACTTTTTCACTACGATTAAAGGCTATAAAGATTTAGCTTCGCCAATCCCAAATACCGAACACCTTCCGGTGTCACGTCAAACCGACAAGGCAAAACCTCTACACCTTCACTTATAGCCTGTCTGAACAATTCTCCGTAAAGGCGATCGGCACTATCCCCCGGAGCAAAATCCGTACAATCTCCGCGATTAATAAAATACAGCATTACAGCCCTCGAACCCTGCCGCACCACTTCCATTAATTCCCGCAAATGTTTCTGTCCCCTCTCCGTCACTGTATCGGGAAATAAAGCCAACTGCTCTTTTACCCAAGTTGTATTTTTCACTTCCAGAAAAATCGGTTTTTCCTCACCAGTTAGCCAAAAATCCACTCGACTTTTTTTATCAGTGCCGTAAACAACCTCCGGTTGAATTACACTGTAATTGCCCAACTCTGGAAACAATTTCAATTCCAAAGCTAATTTAACTACTCGATTTGGCAGCCCAGTATTAACTCCCACCCAAGTTGGCACAGTGTCGCAAACTTTAATTAATTCCCAAGTATAAGCTAACTTGCGTTTAGGATTGTCGCTGGGAGATACTAGCACTGGATTGCCGGGAATCAAAACACCTGTCATCGGGCCCGTATTCGGACAGTGCGCGGTGATGATTTCTCCCGAATCTAGTTCTATTTCGGCAAAAAATCGCTTGTAACGTTTGATGAGAATTCCGGGTAAAAGAGGAGGATATTTGTAAATTAAGTCTGTCATTCGATTTGAGGTTTTAGATTTTAGATTTTAGAGTGAGGCATCATAGCATGAAACGACGGTTTGTAGTAAGGACTTTAGTCCTGCATTCTTTGTTTCATATCCTTAGCAGCTAAAGCATAACCTCCATCAGCACCGTCTATAAAATGCACTTGGCGACCGTTGCGTTCAAACACCAAACAAGTCATCAACGCTCTGTCAGAAACGTGCAAACCGTAAACCAGCTTGCCTTCTCGGTAATTCCTTTCCAAGTACCCCGTCAATTTTTTTCGCCGCCACTCATTGCCCGAAATTACCATTCTCAACATATCATCAAATTTGCGGTAATCCGTAGCTGCGATCGCAATATCTTTATAAACTCCCCAATCTAACTCTTCTGTCTTAACCTTCAAATTCATTAGTAGCGAACCAAGCGCCGTCTCTAACTGTATTTTTGATAAATACATCTGGCGGTCTAACCAACTAGCATTGCTCGCCCTAACTAGAGTTTCTTTAATCAGCTTGGTGCTATTAAGTGTCAATTTAAGGTTTTTACTATCGATAGGATTTAAACAATTTTCCTTGCCGTAAATGTAGTTAATTTTTTTGATAATTTTTCTATATAATTGATGACTTTGCTGACCAAAATCTTCTCGCACCATTACCAGCAGCGTTACTATTTCCCCATACTTGCTGGGAATATCCTGCCACCGGCATTCCAATCCCGAAAAATCGGCTGTTGCAGAAATGCCCTTATTTTTAATACTGTAAATATTACCAGGCGCCGGATCTTTAATAAGTTCAGTAGCACGAGTTAAGCCGCCGCCACTAAAAACAGCTTGGCTGTAATTTTCTGAAACTTTAAACTTAGCTATTTTAACCGGATAATTAGCTGCCACAACTTGAACCGGGACGGCTCCAACTCGCAAATCCATGTCAAATTGAGTCTTAGCCATTTGTTGAGTGGCCAGCAAAGCAATCTTAGCAGCGGGTAAAAGCGATGGCCCCATTAAAAGAGAAGCGCCGTCGCCACCAAACACAAACGGAATCTCAGTTTTGCCTGCTACATTCAAAACAGCAACGATCGAACAAGCCCCCAATAAGTTAACTTCTTTGTATTTTCCCGCTTCAATCGCTTTTGTAGAACCGCGAATATCTGTGACAACAATGTACCAATCATCAGGTACGTCAACAAAATTACCCAGATCGGTAATCTTGATAAAATTGTCCAGTAAAGGTAATTGGGAATAGAAGTTTTCGGAATTCATGTTATCATTCTCCCGATTCGCGATTAAAATAAGTGAATCCTTTTAGCATTAGCGTTTGTAACCATTTGTGTCCCAATTACAGAAGCCCTCTCGTTCCCTCGCAGGGATTGCCGGCATTGTCGCAGTCGCCACTCTAATTAGCAAAGTCTTTGGATTGGTGCGCCAAATTGCGATCGCCGCAGCCTTTGGAGTCGGTGTCGCCGTCGATGCCTACAACTACGCCTACGTCATCCCTGGTTTCTTATTTATTTTGCTGGGAGGGATTAACGGGCCCTTTCACAGCGCCATAGTCAGTGTTTTAGCCCGCCGCGATAAAAAAGAAGCAGCACCCTTAGTCGAGACTATCACCACCTTAGTCGGGGGCTTGTTGCTGTTGGTAACAGTCGCTTTAGTTATTTTTGCCGATCCGCTGATCGATTTGGTGGCACCGGGATTAAATAGAACAGCAGAAGGCTTACAAATTAAAGCAATTGCCGTCCAGCAATTTCGGATTATGGCGCCGATGGCATTACTTTCAGGCTTAATCGGCATTGGTTTTGGTACTCTCAACGCTGCCGATATGTACTGGCTTCCTTCGATTAGCCCTTTATTTTCTAGCGTTGCACTTGTCGGCGGTTTGGGGATTCTCGCAATGCAACTCGGAGACAAAATAACTCAGCCAGAATTCGCACTAATGGGCGGCTTAGTGTTAGCTTGGGGAACTTTAGCGGGCGCAGTTTTGCAGTGGTTGGTGCAACTGGTGGCGCAGTGGCGCGCCGGCTTGGGAACATTGCGTTTGCGGTTTAATTTTAAACGGCCGGGAGTGCAAGAAGTAATTAAGGTGATGGTTCCTGCGACCTTATCATCAGGAATGCTACAAATTAATGTTTATACTGACCTATTTTTCGCATCCTACATCCCTCAAGCTGCCTCTGCGATGGGTTACAGCGGCTTGTTAGTTATGACGCCTTTAGGCATTATTTCTAATGTAATTTTAGTGCCATTTCTACCCATATTTTCTCGCCTCACCGATCCGAGAGATTGGCCGGAATTAAAAGCTCGAATTCGTCAATCTTTGATTTTGACGGCCCTTACGATGCTGCCGCTGAGTGCTTTAATGGTAACGCTGGCTGGGCCGATCGTCCGCGTGGTTTACGAACGCTATGCTTTCGATCGAGAGGCCTCGGAGTTTGTCACGCCGATCTTGATGGCTTACAGTATTGGAATGTTTGTGTATTTGGGACGCGACGTTTTGGTACGGGTATTTTACGCTTTGGGAGACGGAGAAACCCCTTTTCGCATCAGTATTATCAATATCTTTTTAAACGGTCTTTTGGATTATTTGTTAGTAGGAGCCTTTGGCGCGCCCGGATTAGTTTTGGCGACGGTGGGAGTGAATCTTATTTCGATGATTATGCTTTTGTACTGTTTAAATAAAAAGCTGGGTGGCCTGCCTTGGGGGGAGTGGAGTTTGCCTTTTCTGGGGTTAACTTCTGGCAGTTCTCTAACTGCTTTCGTTACCTTGGCTACTCTGCAAGCGTGTCAAAGAGTTTTGGGTACTGAAGGTTTGGTAATTCAATTAGTGCAGTTGAGTGTGGCAAGTTTTGTAGGGTTAGGGGTTTTTGCCCTGTTTGTCAGTCAGATGAAGTTGCCGGAAGTTGATATGTTTGTCGATCGCATTCGCGGTCGTTTTCGCAAATAAATATCCGAAATTGGCTGCAGATTCCAGGAATCAATAAAAGTGCGAGATCCCTTAAGTAGACAAAATACCATAAAGGGATCTCGTCCTTAAATCCAAATCAACACTCCGAAGCGTCCATCCGCGTATATCCGCCACCATCTGCGGTCAAAAATTCCAGAGTAATTAACAAGGGCGATGTCTAGATTCTCAAGATATCGTCAACCTTAATGCTGTCTGGCAAAATAGCAAATAAAATTCCGCTAAAAAAAATAATCCCTCATACCCACAGCGTCAGAGGGATATCTAAATTATGTCCTCATGGCAAAGATCCGACTTTTCCGACTTTAAGATCCGACTTTTCCGACTTTACAGAGGCAGGGGCCCGAAGCAACGATAGAGATAGGGAAAGCCAACCCACGATGTCTAGATTGTAAAGATATCGTAAACCTGGATGTTGTGTTGCGAAGTGTTAAATAAAAGTATGCTATAAAAGATATGTCTGTGGTATGATACATTTAGGTTGCATCTCATGTTAAAGGAGGCCATTACGCCACGAGGCCAGTGAACTCCCACTTCATATCAGGACTACCCCGCTCAGGCTCTACTTTACTGGCTGCACTACTACGACACAATCCCCGCTTTTACAGCGCTATGACTTCCCCTATTGGGGGCGGAAGTCGATCGAATGTTCTCAGCCATGACCGAAGATAATGAGTTTTCCATATTCATTTCCCCTGAACAAAAACAGGTACAGCTTATTACCACCCGCCAACTGATCGAGAAGTGATCACCGACACCAATCGCCGGTGATGCAGCAAATTGTCATTAATTCTGGAACTATTTCCCGAAGCCAAAGTGATCTGCTGTGTCAGAAGCATCGCTTGGATTATGGACAGCATAGAGCTACTAATTCGGCGCAACGCCTTTGATGTTTCCAGATTATTTATTTAATGCTCCAGCGGAACGGGCTAACAATTTTACCGCCCGATTTATTTAAGCAATAGAACTAATAAATTCTTCAGTCCTCATAGCGAGCACTTAAGATTTGAGGCGGGGGTTTCAACCCCAGCCAGACTTGGATGTAAACAATATATAGATATTAAGGATGTCAGGAATTATGAACCTACCAATCGCGAACAAGCAAATTATTTTCGTTGACTCCTCTGTACAAGATTATCAAAGCCTGATCCAAGGCATCGATCCCGCTCAAATTGTGATTTTAAATGAAAATTCCAGCGCGATCGACCAAATTACAAACGCCTTGGCAGATCAAAAAGATATTGAAGCAGTTCATATAGTTTCTCACGGAAGTGAAGGCAGTTTAAAACTCGGTGCAGACGTACTCAATGATAATAACCTAGAAACTTTCAGCACTCAGCTAAAACAGTGGGGAAATGCCCTGACAGCAAATGGCGATATCCTACTTTATGGATGCGATGTAGCAGCCGGAGAAGTTGGAGAAAACTTCGTAAAGCGCTTGAGTGAAATAACCGGGGCGGATGTGGCAGCATCTACCAATAAGACGGGGAATGCAGCACTAGGTGGCGACTGGGAACTGGAAAAAACCACCGGTTCAATTGAAGCTTCCCTTGCCTTGTCCAGCGAAGCAATGGCAACCTATACCGGTGTTTTTGCTCCGAAAGACACGGCCCTTAATCTCAACGGAGGTTACGTCGGTCTTCCGAGTCACCCAAATTTCAACATTGCCACCAATCGCCTAACCGTTGAAGCCTGGATAAAACCTAATTTTACCTCTGCTTGGGAAGCGATTATTGCTAAAGGAGATTCGGCGTGGCGGCTGGCGAGATTCTCAACATCCAACAGTCTGGAGTTCGCTTTCAACTCCTCTACAGGAGTTAAGTACGTTACAGGAACTGCAAACGTCAACGACGGTCAATGGCATCATGTAGCAGGCGTTTACGATGGTACTAACGTACTCCTATATATTGATGGTGTTCTGAACGCCCAATCAAACGTCGGCAGTGCCATTTTTTCTACCAATATTTACAATGTCCGAATTGGTAGCAATGAGGAGGTAAGTGGAACCAATTATAATGGTCAAATAGACGAAGTTCGAGTGTGGAACCTTGCCCGTACTGAAGCTGAAATTCAAGCCAACAAGGATATATCTATCAGCCCCTCTGCTGGGTTGATAGGTTATTGGAAGTTGGATGAAGGAACGGGTACTGTTGCAGCCGATACCAGTGGCAATAGCAACAATGCTACACTGACGGGTAGCGTCAACTGGACATTAGCTGACACCACAGCGCCGACAGCCGCCAGTTTCACCCCCGCAGACAACGCCACCAGTGTTGCAGTTGCTGCTAATTTAGTTGTCACATTGAGTGAAGCCGTACAAAAAGGCACTGGCAATATTGTCATCAAGAAAGTCTCCGACAACTCAGTTGTTGAAACCATTGATGTCACCTCAGCAAATGTCACCGTTACTGGTAGTAGCGTCACCATTAATCCAACGGCAGATTTAGCGCAAGGTACTGATTACTACGTAGAAATTGCCGCCGGTGCGATTAAAGACTTAGCTGGCAACAATTATGGCGGTACTACAGGCGCAACTGCTTGGAATTTCAGCACCAGTGGGATTCAATACTTACCAGGTTATTATCCCTTACCAGGTTATTATCCCTTACCAGGTTATTATCCCTTACCAGGTTATTATCCCGGTACTACTGCCACTGATACCACACCACCCACAGCCGCCAGTTTCACCCCCGCAGACAACGCCACCAGTGTTGCAGTTGCTGCTGATTTAGTCGTCACCTTGAGTGAAGCCGTACAAAAAGGCATCGGCAATATTGTCATCAAGAAAGTCTCCGACAACTCAGTTGTAGAAACCATTGATGTCACCTCAGCAAATGTCACAGTTAGCGGCAGTACCGTCACCATTAATCCCACAGCAAATTTAGTTGAGGGTACAGATTACTACGTAGAAATTGCCGCTGGTGCAATTAAAGACTTAGCAGGTAACAATTATGCCGGCACTACAGGTGCAGCCACTTGGAATTTCACCACCGTAGCTGACACCACACCACCCACAGCCGCCAGTTTCACCCCCGCAGACAACGCCACCAGTGTTGCAGTTGCTGCTAATTTAGTTGTCACCTTGAGTGAAGCCGTACAAAAAGGCATCGGCAATATTGTCATCAAGAAAGTCTCCGACAACTCAGTTGTAGA